>CAJWBJ010000035.1 GCA_913020495.1 uncultured Oleiphilus sp. | reverse complement strand
AATCCAGACAATGCATTAAATGCCAAATACAGCATTAAGGGCGAATTTAGTGAAGAAACTTGGCCAGCTATTTTTCCACGCAGACATGTTAAAGCTGAAAATATGACAGTAGATTACATGAAGTCTTTCTGGAAAACAGACATAGAGGACGAATATGCCAAAGCAGCAATTACCAGTACCACAGCATTCGCATTAAGGTCACTCAACATGAGCTTAGATCAAAGTACTGCACTAACTAAAGCTGAAGAATTATGGGAAGGTAGAAATAGAGACTTTTTATAAGTCATCAATAAATTAAGCCCTGCACGTTAAGAGACTAAATACCTCTTACCGTGTAGGTGAACTTACATCAATTCAATAAACACCTATTTATAATAGGCATTCTCTGTAACTGTATGATCCGTAACATCTTTAACACCTTTGACTTCAGGAAGCACTTCTAACAAGCGTTTCTCTACACCGTCTTTAAGTGTAATTGAAACCGCACTACAACCCTGACAACCGCCGCCAAAGCGAAGTATAACGACCATATCCTCGGTAATTTCTACCAATGAGACATCCCCACCATGAGAAGCCAGCCCCGGATTTATATCCGTCGCTAGAATATATTTTATTCGATCAGGGAGTGGAGAATCATCATCAATTTTAGGCATTTTTGCATTTGGTGCCTTAATTGTTAGCTGGCCACCCATTTTTTCTTCTGCATAATCAACATAAGCCTCTTCTAGGAAAGGAAGACTTTTTTGTTCGAGATAAAGCTTAAAGCCTTCAAGCTCGATAATTTCATCATCATCTATTACATCTTCAGGCTGACAATAAGCTAAGCAAGTTTCAGCAAACTTAGTACCAGGCTGTGTCACAAACATTCGGACACCTGTTTTTTCAGCATCTTGATTGACAATTAGCTGAGAAAGATAACGCTGTGCAGATTCGGAAACTGTAACCATAAAACCAAGTGCTCCAATTCAATAATTTTGATAGAGGTATTCTAAGGGTTTTCTTAGTGTTGATAAAGCCCTAGTATTTTACTCAAGTAATATTTATCATCCCTTCTAACAAAAACAACCTATATCAAAATATTTCAATATAGTTTGTTTTAAAGTAATATACATAGCTTATAAAATGAAAGTGCTATAATTTTTATCACATTTTCATTAGCACCCGTACAAACAAGTCAATTAAAAGGTAATACGCCCGATGTCTGATTTAGCCAAGCGCCTCAGCAAATTAAATGAAGCCCTAGAAAACCGAATATTAATTCTAGATGGCGCAATGGGTACAATGATTCAACTACTCAAGTTCAGCGAAGAAGATTACCGTGGCGACCGCTTTAAAGATCATCCTTCTGAAGTTAAAGGCAATAATGACCTATTATGCCTAACGCAAGCAGACTCTATCGCAAAAATACATAGACAGTATCTGGATGCCGGAGCAGATATAATTGAAACAAACACGTTTAATTCCACAAAAGTGTCTCAAGCAGATTACGGCATGGAAGAACTTGTTTATGAGTTGAATTTTGAAGCGGCCAGAATTGCGCGTATTGAAGCAGACAAAAAATCATTAGAAACGCCTGACAAACCTCGATTTGTTGCTGGAGCGGTTGGCCCGACATCAAGAACAGCCTCCATTAGCCCGGACGTTAATAACCCGGGATTCAGAAATGTTACTTTTCAAGAGCTTTATGACAACTATTATCACACAGTAAAAGCACTTATTGATGGTGGTTCAGACATCATATTAATCGAAACTATTTTTGACACTCTTAATGCTGAAGCTGCAATTTATGCAACGGAACAATACTTTATCGATTCAGGTACTAAATTACCCATAATGATTTCGGGTACGATTACTGACGCGTCTGGTCGTACTTTATCAGGCCAAACTGCTGAATCATTTTTAATCTCTGTTGAGCACTGTAAGCCACTTAGTATCGGGTTTAACTGCGCGCTTGGTGCAGACGCACTACGCCCCTACATAAAAGAACTATCAGACAAGTCTTCCTCGTATGTAAGCGCTCATCCTAACGCAGGCCTCCCCAATGAATTTGGAGAATATGATCAAACACCTGAAGAAATGGCTGACATCGTTGAAACCTTCGCCAGTGAACATTTAGTAAACATTATTGGTGGTTGCTGCGGTTCTAGACCTGAACATATTGAAGCCATCGCAAAAAGGATGACATCTCACAGCGCTCGTAAGCCTGCGAATATTGAGCCAAAATTAAGATTATCTGGGTTAGAAGCATTTGTAACAGATAAGGACTCCTTGTTTATTAATGTTGGTGAGCGAACCAACGTTACTGGATCAAAGCGCTTTCTTCGCCTGATAAAAGAAGAACTGTTTGAAGAAGCATTGGATGTTGCAAGACAGCAGGTTGAAAATGGTGCCCAGATAATTGATATCAACATGGATGAGGGCATGCTTGAGTCAAAAGAAGCTATGGAACTATTCCTAAATCTAATTGCATCTGAACCCGATATATCCCGTGTTCCAATCATGATTGACTCTTCGAAATGGGAGGTTATAGAAGCAGGTCTTCGCTGTGTTCAAGGTAAGGCTATCGTTAATTCTATCAGCCTTAAAGAAGGTGAAGAGGAGTTCATTAAACGAGCTCAAAGCTGTATACGCTATGGTGCTGCAGCTGTCGTAATGGCTTTTGATGAAGATGGTCAGGCAGACACCTATCAACGAAAAATTGACATATGTAAGCGCTCTTACGATGTATTAGTTGAGACTGGTATGTCTCCGGCCGATATTATTTTTGACCCGAATATTTTTGCTGTCGCCACGGGGATCGAAGAGCATAATAATTACGCAGTTGATTTCATCGAAGCGACACGCTGGATACGTCAAAATTTACCTTACGCAAGCGTATCAGGCGGTGTTAGTAACGTTTCATTCTCATTCCGGGGAAATGACGCCGTGCGAGAAGCCATTCACTCTGTATTTTTATATCACGCCATCAAAGCCGGAATGAATATGGGAATCGTCAACCCGGGTCAATTAGTTATTTATGATGACATAGAGCCTGAGTTTAAAGAACGTGTCGAAGATGTCGTTTTAAATCGTCGCGATGATGCAACAGACCGGCTTCTTGAAATAGCAGATCAGTTTGTAGGCTCAAAAAAACAAGCGCAAACTGAAAACCTGGAATGGCGTGAATGGACAACCAACAAACGACTTGAACATGCGCTAGTTAAAGGTATCACCACCTTTATTGTTGAAGATACCGAAGCCGCCAGACTTGAAGCCAAACGCCCTATTGACGTTATTGAAGGTCCATTGATGGATGGTATGAATGTCGTAGGTGACTTATTTGGGGCGGGTAAAATGTTCCTGCCACAAGTAGTAAAAAGTGCTCGTGTAATGAAGCAATCGGTTGCACACCTTCTTCCTTTTATTGAAGCTGAAAAAGGTGATGCACCAACCAGTAAGGGTAAAATCTTGATGGCAACTGCTAAAGGGGATGTCCACGATATTGGTAAAAATATTGTAGGTGTTGTTTTACAGTGCAATAACTACGAAATAATTGATATTGGTGTCATGGTGCCTGCTGATAAGATTTTAAAAGCAGCCAAGGAACACAATGTTGATGTAATCGGTGTAAGTGGTTTGATCACTCCCTCGCTGGATGAAATGGTTTATGTTGCCAAAGAATTGCAACGAGAGGGTTTTGATATTCCGCTAATGATTGGTGGAGCAACAACATCTAAAGCGCACACAGCAGTTAAAATTGACCCGCAGTATCAGAATAGCCAAGTAGTTTACGTCACTGACGCCTCACGAAGCGTCAGTGTTGCCACATCACTAATGAGCGATAATTTAAAGGCAGACTTCATACAAAAGACTAAAGATGAATATGAGACTGTGCGTGAGCGACGCAAAAATCGAACAGCTAAAACCAAATACCTTAGCTACGAACAAGCTTGCCAGAATCGCCTGAAATTAGATTGGGAAAATTATTCTGCACCTCGACCTAGCTTCACAGGCATTAAAGTCTTCGATGACTACCCTCTGGAAGAGCTTGTAGATTATATTGACTGGACCCCATTCTTTATAACTTGGAATTTAGCAGGAAAATACCCAAAAATCCTTAACGATGAAAAAGTAGGTGAAGCAGCTACCAACCTATTCAATGACGCAAAAGTCATGCTAAAAAAGCTGATCAATGAAAAGCACTTAAAAGCAAAAGGCGTGATTGGCTTTTGGCCCGCTAATACAACTGATCATGATGAAATTTCAGTTTTCAATAATGATGATCGAACAGAGTCCACAATCAAACTGCACCACCTTCGCCAACAGTCTGACAAAGTGAATGGAACCACTATGCGCTCACTTGCTGACTTTGTTGCACCTAAGAGCTCTGGTGTAGAAGATTATATTGGCGGATTTGCCGTGACTACTGGCATCGGCACTGAAGCATTAGCAAAAAGCTATGAAGATAATCATGATGATTACAATTCAATCATGGTCAAAGCGCTGGCTGATCGGTTAGCTGAAGCTTTCGCAGAGCGCATGCATGAACGTGTACGTAAGGAGTTTTGGCACTATGCAGCAGATGAATCTCTCGGTAATGAAGCTTTAATCAAAGAACAATACTCTGGTATTCGCCCTGCTCCCGGATACCCTGCATGCCCTGACCACACAGAGAAGACCGCGTTATTCGAGCTCTTAAGTGCAACAGAACACAGTGATATTGTATTAACTGAACATTTTGCCATGACGCCTGCCGCTTCTGTAAGTGGTTTCTATTATTCACACCCTGAATCTAAATACTTTTCAGTCGGAAAGATTACAAAAGATCAAGTTGAGCATTATGCAAAGCGAAAAGGGATGACATTAGAAGAAGCTGAAAAATGGTTATCTCCTACACTCAGTTATACCTAATTGTTAATGACGACTTGGTCAAAGCACAAATTTATTTAAAGAAACCACAAAAACTGATACCCTTACGCCCCGAAATTTTGGTATGCCCGCGTAAGGGTCTTTTTCTGAGAAGCTACAATGTACAAATATGACGAATACGACAGACAAATCGTTAGAGAACGAACACAGCAGTTCCGGGGCCAAACAGAACGTTTTTTTGATGGCACTCTAGATGGCGATGATTTTTTACCACTACGTTTACAAAATGGCCTTTACGTTCAGCGTTTAGCGCCAATGTTTAGAATCTCCATACCTTATGGCATGTTATCGTCAACGCAACTCCGAAAACTAGCGCACCTCAGTCGTGAATATGACAAAGGTTATGTCCACTTTACAACACGTCAAAATGTACAGTTTAACTGGCCTGCAATAAAAGATGTGCCTGACATGCTGGAAGAGCTGAATAGTGTCGAGATGCACTCCATCCAAACAAGTGGTAACTGTATTCGTAATACTACCTCTGATCAGTTTGCAGGAGTCATTGACAATGAAGTTATTGACCCTCGCCCATATTGCGAAATAATTCGCCAATGGTCAACGTTACACCCTGAGTTTGCCTTCTTACCCCGTAAATTCAAAATAGCGGTCAATGCCTGCCCTGATGCGGATCGCGTAGCCATTGCAGTACACGATATTGGTCTAGAAATCATAAAGAATTCTGCAGGTGAAATAGGTTTTAAAGTTTTTGTTGGTGGTGGTTTGGGTCGAACTCCAGTAATAGGCTCTGAAATAAGAAGCTTTTTACCTGAAAAAGATTTGCTTACTTATCTAGATAGCATCGTACGTGTATATAACATGCATGGACGCAGAGACAACAAGTTCAAGGCGAGAATTAAAATTCTTGTCAAAGCGCTTACCCCTGCTAAATTTGCTGAAATGGTTGAAGCAGAATGGCAGCACCATAAAGATAGTGAAAGCCAATTAACACAAGAAGAAATAACGCGTGTTAAAAGCTTCTTTACCTCACCAGATTACGCCCAGTTAGAAAACAATGCCGACTCATTTGAAACAGCAAAAAAAGAGAATAAAGCTTTTTCAAATTGGGTAAAAAGAAATGTTAGTAGCCATAAAATAGCCGGCTATTCAATCGTTACACTTACTCTTAAAAAGGTTGGCGTTCCTACCGGCGATGCGACCGACAAGCAGTTAGAATCAATTGCTGATATGGCTGACGAATACTGCTTTGGTGAAGTCCGCGTGACTCATGATCAAAATATCGTACTTGCAGATATACGACAAGATCAATTATTTGAAGTTTGGCAAAAAGCTAAATCATTAGGTTTTGCTACGCCTAACTTAGGCATGTTAACAGATATGATTTGCTGCCCTGGTGGCGATTATTGTGGTTTAGCAAATGCCAAATCAATTCCGGTAGCTGAGCAAATTCAACTTAGATTTGATGATCTTGATTACTTGTATGATCTTGGAAAAATTGACCTTAACATTTCTGGTTGCATGAATGCATGCGGACATCACCATGTTGGCGATATTGGTGTGCTAGGCGTAGATAAGCGCGGCGATGAATTTTATCAGGTTTCACTTGGTGGTCGATCCGGCCGCGACGCTACTCTTGGTAAAATACTAGGGCCTTCATTTGCTCGCGCTGAAATGGCCGACGTCATTGAAAAAATCATCAATGTATATACCGAAAACCGTACTGAGGAAGAGTTATTTGTAGACACTTTCCGCCGAATCGGTATGGCCCCATTTAAGGAGCGTGTTTATGCCAAAGCTAATTAAGAATAATGAACTCACTGAAAATATCAGTCAAACACTAGACAAGGATTTTTCTGGTAAAGTTGATGAGGTTCTTGCAAATAAAGGTACTGTTTTAACACCAAAAGAGTATTGGTTGGAAAATTCAGAACAATTAGCTGGCAAAGAGAATATCGGTATCTGGCTAGATAGCGATGAAGGACCGGAAGAGTTATCACCACACATTGAAAAACTAAGTCTGATTGCTATTAATTTCCCTAAATTCGCTGATGGCCGTGGTTATTCGTACGCTAGAATATTAAGGGATCGTCTTGGTTTTAAAGGTGAACTTCGAGCAATTGGCGATATCATGCATGATCAGATGTTTTATCTTAAACGCTGCGGTTTTAATTCTTTTGCTGTCCGTGAGGATAAAAATGCTGAAGTTGTGATCACGGGCCTGAATGATTTCTCAGAGTGCTATCAAGCCGCCACGGTTCAAGACAAGCCATTATTTAGAA
This sequence comes from uncultured Oleiphilus sp., assembly GCA_913020495.1. Lineage (GTDB taxonomy): Bacteria > Pseudomonadota > Gammaproteobacteria > Pseudomonadales > Oleiphilaceae > PZPK01. The sequence continues at coordinate 29,517 of CAJWBJ010000035.1, read as the reverse complement.
GACGCTAAGTCATACAGGAACGATTTCCGGTCGTTCCTGTCCCCTCTTTCAATTAGACCTTCAATTCCGTGCCTTCTTCACTTTTAAGTGCTTCAATCAGCGGCTTTAAATACTCCAAATAAGGTGTTGATGCTTTCATTGCGTCACGATAGATAGGTTGTCTAACCTGAGCAACACTTGCAGTACGTACGGCTCTTTTATTTTTATGAAATTCGAAGCAGTCAGACTCTTTCTCTAGGCCACAAAAATCTAACAGCCTTTCTATTTCTTTCTCTGAGTCATCGACCATTTTTTCGTAATTTGCTTCAAAAATCTGCGCACCAAATAAGTCCTGCCAATGATTCATCAAAGATTGATATAAGTTGTAATACTGACCGAGTTCTTTAAGGCCATTAGAATAAGCATGATTACCACTGAAATTCTGCTTATAAATTGAAAAACAAGTTTCTAAGGGGTCACGTGTACAATGGATGATTTTTGCATTTGGCAGTGCTAGTGCAATTAAACCAATAAACATGAAGTTATATGGCATCTTATCGGTAAAGTAGGTTTTTTCTTGGCGACTACGAACCCTATCGATATAAAGTTGCATCGTATCAATACACGCCTTTACCGCCTCACTCTTTGTTTGATCCTTACCAATAAACTGATGTACCTCCATACTTTGACTTAAGTCATTAATCTCACCTTCCGCTCCAACTAGGGAGTGGCTCGATAGAATCTGTTCGATCAATGTAGTACCTGAGCGCGGCATGCCTAAAATGAAAATAGGTGAAGCATTGGACAAGCCCAATCCATTAAAGCTATTTTTGAAATCTTCATCAAAATAGCCTACTAATTGAGAGAATAAATTCTGTGTATTTTTATGGTTGTAGGGCGCCATTTGAAGCTTTGCATCATTACCAATTTTTAGATACTTAAATGTTTTTTGTGGCGAGTAGGTTTTTTCATTACTCTTTTTTTCAAAATACATTGATAAAATGTACGCCATATTCATTTGAACGACATTTGGTTGATTATGCTGATTTACACGCTGCTCAAATTGTGGAATCAAACTATCAAGAATTGGCTCCTTCTTGTTTTTACCATACAGGATTAAATTTCGGACAACAGCTAATTGCCCCGGGTTCATTTTTATCGATTTCTGGAAAGCTTTATAGCCCTTTTCAGTATCACCCAAACGACTTAAAGCCAAGCCCTTCAAGTTATAAGCACTGGCACTAGCGGGGTCTAATTTAATGATTTTTTTAGTGACCTCAAGCGCTTCTTTTTCTCTGTGGTCACCCACCAAAACACCAGCCAGTTGTTCAAGTGGTTTAATGTCATTAGGTTTTATTCCTATAGCGAGACGAAGCCATTGCTCTGCCAACTTATTTTCTGCTAATTGTGTGGCAACGTTAATGCCTTGCATTAGTAGGTCATACTCATTAGGTAAAGCCTTAATCGAAACTTTAAGCAGGACTAGCGCTTCGGAATTGCGCTGAGTTTGGTGTAGTAACATTCCTAAACGAGCATTAATTACCGGATGGTTTATTTCATTTTGAAGCAATTGCCGATAAAGAACTTCAGCTTGTTGAAATTTTCCAGCTTGATGAAGCGCTAGAGCCTGATTAAATTTGGCTTGCATGTAATAACCTAAGTATTTTATTGAGAAGAATATCTACGGGGAGTGTGAAATATTTTAAGGTCTTATGTAAATATATTACAACGGCGACCTTCGAGATTTTTTATATTTTTATGAAGTAATTCCCTACATTCGCTTAGTAATGCCACATTTATATTTGAATCATACTTTTTTGATTTTAGAATATCATCAACAAAGTACATGCAACGCATTAATATTTCAGGTAAACCCTTAAAAAGAAAATAAACTTCATTAATGATCTCTTTAGGTATTTGCTCCGCACTATCAAAAATTGACGTATCGAAGATGCCTGTATCTGTAAAAAGACTGGCTAATTTCCGAATCATTGATCGAAGACCATGAACGGTTAAATTAAAATCATACGGAAGAAGATCCCCACTTACATTTAATAAACACGATAAAAGGTTTTCGAGTTTTCTTCCCTTGATTTTTAGCTCATCACTAGTATAAGGGTCAACTTCAACCTGCCCGAATGAGGTATGAGGCTCAAGCAAAGAAAGCCATGCATTTTGCGCTTTGGTAAAATAAAGTAAGCGCCCTAATTTGAGGTTAGGCAACACTTCTGCAATCTGATTATGCCCACCTAACTGATCCAAGCGATCGCTTATTTCATTAGCAACAATTAGAACCTGGTTATCAACATTAAGTTGAGATTCACTTACATGACTTGGGTAGCCCGTCCCATCATCTTTTGCGTGATGGTTTAGAATCAAGTCATTTACACCTTCAATATCGGTTAAAATATCCTCTAAGTACGTGCTACTCATCAAAGCATGCAAACACTCATCATTCTCAGGCTTACTTGTTAGAAACGAGACATTTGAATTTGAAGTAATACTAAACGATTCTTCATTTAGCGCATACTTACCTAAATCCTGTAATAAACCAGCGTAAAATAGGGCTCGTTGGTGAATTGTATCCAAATTAAGAATACGGGCTACAAGCAGGCTCCCCCAACTACAGAATAAAGCTCTTTCAAATTCAATTTGAGAGCTGGTATGTATTCGCGTTATTGCGCGCATAATATCGGTGTTTTGCTCTAATTCCTCGCAATATAAGACTAACTGAGGCCAACATGGGTTAGCGACATTAATTTTAAAGAGCACTGGATGAGAATCGACAAAATTTCGAAATTCCAAAAGCAGGCTAGCTGCACTGATATAGTAATTACCACCCAGGTAATCAAAACTGCTATCACTCATACTGATTTAACCACTCGATACGCTAACGACAAAAGTCACCTCAGACCTCATAATACTAAGCCGACTTAATTTAGGACATGATTTGAGGATAGGCCACAGACGCTATATATTCAAAGAACAAAGAGTGCTAATTTACAGATCTGTTAGACTTGAACTATTTTTTAAACTCAATGTCTCTTCTATAACTTTCAAACCTTAATTTAAAACTATAAATACTCGCAAAAGAGAAATAACTTATGCATGAAGATGTACAAAATTACTATGGTAAAGTCCTACAACAAACCGATGACCTTAAAACTAATGCATGCTGTACAAGTAGTAGCTTGCCACGCCATGTAAAAGTAGCGCTTGCTAACGTTCATGACGAGGTTTTGAGTCGCTATTACGGTTGCGGCCTGATTGCACCACAATTGCTTGAAAACATGCATATAATGGACTTAGGCAGTGGATCTGGCCGTGACTGCTACGTTTTATCCCAATGGGTCGGTGAGAATGGTCGTATCCTCGGCGTTGACATGACCGAAGAACAGCTAGCTGTTGCCTTAAAACATGAGCAGTACCATTGCGATAAATTTGGTTACTCGAACAAAAATACAGAGTTTCGTCTTGGTTACATTGAAAAGCTGGATGAGTTAGATTTACCCGATAACAGCTTTGATATTATTGTTTCAAATTGTGTCATCAACCTATCTCCAGATAAAGAAGCCGTTTTAAAGGAGGCATTCAGGTTATTAAAGCCTGGAGGCGAGCTTTACTTTTCAGATGTTTACTCTGACCGCCGAGTTCCAGATGAACTTGTTAATGATCCAGTTCTTTACGGTGAATGTTTAAGTGGTGCGTTATATTGGAATGACTTTGAAAATCTGGCTAAAAAGGTAGGTTTTTTAGACCCTAGGCTTGTAGAAGATGACGTCATCACAATTGAAAATGAGGCAGTTCAAAATAAAATAGGCCATATCGGTTTTTACTCAGCCACTTACCGATTATTTAAAATAGAAGGCCTAGAACCGTTTTGTGAAGATTATGGTCAAGCAGTTATTTACCGTGGCGGAATTCTAAATTCTGAAGAGCATTTTGTTTTAGACAAACATCATTTGATTGAAAAGGGTAAGGTATTTCCTGTGTGTGGGAATACTTGGCTAATGCTGCATGAGACAAGGTTTAAAACTCATTTTGAGTTTATCGGTTCCTTTGAAAATCACTATGGTATTTTTGGTGACTGCGGTACCACACTCCCCTTTGATCAGTTGGTAATCAGTGATGATAGCTCAGGGGGGTGCTGTTAATTGTTCGCATTTATAACTAAGGGTTATCTAAGCTAATTTGGTTGAAATCGAAAGCAGCGCCTGAGTTACTTTTGTTATTTTTAGCCTTCGGCTTCTTAACTGTAACCGGCGCACGTATTTCATCCAAGCCATCATTAGCGCTCACCTTATTTTCAGCTGCAGATACCGCTGGCTTAGGCTTAGCCTTTGCCGACGGTGCTGAAATGGGCGCTACAACTAGTTTTAAGTTTTTTTGTAATACCGAATATTCATTCTGTAGAGTTTCTACTGCTGCTTGTGACTCTTGTAGTTTTTTCTCGATAGCTTTTTTATCTTTACTGTCAGCATCCATGTCGCTTTGCTGCTTTTGAACCAAATCCGCCAATCGATTCATTTCAACTTGCATTTCCTTTTGACGATTCATAAGTGCTTCAAAAGCTACTTTTCTATCATTTAGTTTCTTTTGCAAATTAAATCGGGCTTTTGCATTTTCTTTTGACTTCGAGGCAAAATCATCAAGTTCAATCTGATTATTTTTTGCTTGCATTAATAACAAAGTTTTTGCTTTATTTAACGAGGTCATGACGAGCTCTTTTTCTGATATTAATGCGCTCACATTTTCTTTCAATGTCGCTACAATCTGGCTACTCAAATCAAGCTGTGAAACAGAGTCACCTTTTTGTTGCTCTAACGTGGTTTTAGCCGTTACCAATAACGACATATCTTCTTGAAGTGATTTTTTTTCAAGTTGACTTTTCAGGAGTTCAGCTTCAATAGATTTTGTTTTACCTTGAGAGATTTTTAATTCTGACTGAACATTAAGAATTTTCTGGCCTACAAGTTTATGTCGCTGGTCTGAAGATTGTGACAGCTGAAAAAAATAAAATACTGCCACTGCACACAGAATCGTTGAGACTAATAACAAGGGCCAGATTATGTTTAATATGGTGTTTTTTTTCTTTAAATACTCAATCCATTGTGACGCGTAGTCTGCATTTAATACTGGTTCATCTGAATGCGTTTTATTATTCATTTATTTTTAGAGTCCCTATAAAAAATCAGGTTTTAATTAACATAAAAAAAAGCCACAATAACATCCACTCTCAAAATAATCAGGTATGGCAAATAATGAATGATTTATATTTAAAGCTTGCAACATCTCAAGTTGGTAGAAACATATTCCAAGCTTTAAACCTACCCAAACCAACCAGTTTAATGAGAACGCCTAATACTTGCCTTTCAAGCCCTAATGGAAGAGTACTCATTGCAGGAACGAAAAACAACTTTGCTTTCAAAATGATAACGAAGTCATTGGATGTAGAATCTATCAAAATACTCTTCCCAAAGACGAATAAAAGCACTCAAACATTTGTTCAACTCCAAACAAACAGCAATACCGAACAAATTAATTTAGACCTTCTAGATTCCCAACGCTTTAAATCTGTTGTATTTGATGCAACAGGCTTTAAAACACCTGAAGACTTAGAAGCGCTCTACCATTTTTTCCATCCTATTGTTCGCAGAATCAAAACAAATGGGAAAATTGTTATCGTTGGCCAGCTGCCAAAGACCAGCGACACACCTGTACAATCATCGGCACACGCAGCTTTGTCTGGTTTTGTTAAATCACTTTCAAAAGAGATAGGTAAAAAAGGTTCCACTTGCAACTTAATATTATTAGAGAAAGGAGCTGAGCGGCAAATAAAATCTGCGCTATATTTTCTACTAACTGAAAAATCTGCGTTTGTTACAGGTCAAACAGTAGAGTTAAACAGAACAACAGCGAAGAATAAAAAAATTGATTGGAGCACACCTCTAAAAGGCAAAACAGCCATCGTCACTGGGGCAGCGCAAGGAATAGGAAAAGAAACAGCTAAGGTGCTATCACGTGATGGCGCATGTGTTATTTGCTTGGATATTCCAGCCAATGAACCCACTTTAAAAAAGCTGGCAAATGAAATTGGTGGTCATAGCCTAGCTCTGGATTTAAATTCTGACGATGCCGCAGAACAAATATTAAACACCGTTAGTTCACAATTAGGGGTGATTGATATCATCGTTCATAATGCTGGTATCACGAGGGATAAAACACTCGGTAAGATGCCAGAACATTTTTGGAATCAGGTTATCAATATCAATCTTACAACTGTAACTAAAATCAACCAACTGTTATTAGAAAAGAAGGCTTTCAGCTCCAGCGCTCGCATTGTATGCATTTCATCTATTTCTGGCATTGCAGGTAATTTTGGTCAAACAAATTACGCTTGCTCTAAAGCTGGTATCGCTGGTTATGTCAAAGCAATGGCTGAAACAAGTGAAAACAATTTAACCATTAATGCAATTGCACCAGGGTTTATCGAAACGAAAATGACTGGACAGATTCCATTTATGACAAGAGAGCTTGGCCGACGTATGAACACATTATCGCAAGGTGGGCTAACACTTGATATTGCTGAAAGCGTCAGCCTTTTTTGTCATCCGGCTTCCCAAGGGTTGAACGGTAATGTATTACGTGTATGTGGGCAAAGTATTTTAGGCGCTTGATTAACTTTAATGATTTAAATTAGGCATCAGCCTCATTATCGTTATCATTCAATAACTTAAGACAAGCCTGACATAAACACCCTTTAGATAACCCACGCTTTTCTAGCTCTGAACGAGCACTTTCAGAAAGAACAACTTCTTGGCACCAACAGCTAAATTTGGTGCCAGACACTGCTGCACTTTGACATGCATTGCTTCCCCCGCATTCAGGGCATACCTGAATGTCTTGAGGTTTATTTGGTTTCATATTATAAACAAACTCTTTATGGTGCTTTACCAGTACGATTTCGAGTAGAGTTCTTACCCCTTCTAGTTCCGTATTCCTTTGTCTTAAATTTACGTACTTTTTTGGCGCGCTCTTTTTCACTTAACATGTGACTAGGCTTGGAATAAGGGTTATCACCTGATTTAAATTGAAAACGAATGGGGGTACACTTTATCTTCAATACTTTTCGGAAAGTATTTTCTAAATAACGCTTATAGCTATCTGGGATATCGGATGTCTTAGTTCCATGAACCACAATAATAGGTGGATTTGACCCGCCTTGGTGAGCATAACGAAGCTTAATTCTTCTAGCTCTCACCATTGGAGGCTGATGATCAGAAACAATATCAGTCAATAATTCAGTCAAACGATTCGTTGACCATTTAGCAAAAGCAGACTCATAACCTTGATCAATCGACTTATACAAGTCGCCAACGCCCGTTCCATGTTTCGCAGAAATAAAGTGAATAGGCGCGTAATCCAAGAAATCTAACCGGCGATCTAGCTCACGTTTAACCGAAGTTTTATCATCTTGCGTCATTCCATCCCACTTATTGACAGCAATTAATAAAGCTCGGCCAGCATCCATTGCAAAGCCAATGAGATGTAGGTCCTGCTCAACCACCCCTTCTCTAGCATCGATGACAACAACAACTACATTAGCATCTTCAATTGCTTGTAGAGTTTTAATAATTGAAAATTTTTCAACAGACTCTTTAATATTTTTGCGTCTTCTGACACCGGCAGTATCTATCAAGGTGTATGGCTGGTCACGCCGTTCATAAGGGATATAAATGCTGTCACGGGTTGTACCTGCCTCATCAAAAACAACAACACGCTCTTCGCCTAGCAAACGATTAACTAAAGTCGATTTTCCGACATTAGGCCGACCTACAATACCAATTTTACAACCATTTTCCTCCTCATTAGTTTCTTCATCTTGCTCGGGAAAAGCCGCCATTGTTTCTTCAATTAGAGAGGTAACACCTCTATTATGCGCTGCTGCAGTGAACCTTAAGGTGTCCATTCCAAGCGCATAAAAATCCGCCCCTGCTACATCTGCATCTAAACCATCAATTTTATTGACAACCAAAGTATAAGGCTTACCTGTTTGTCGAATATGTCGCGCTATACTCTCATCTGTTGGTGTTAATCCTGCGCGAGCATCAACAACAAAGAAAATCAGATCGGCTTCAGCAATAGCTAACAAAGACTGATTTGCCATTTCAGCATCGATTCCTTCTTCATCACCACTAATACCGCCAGTATCAATCGTAATAAAGCTTTTATCTAAAGCTACACCTCTTCCATACTTTCGGTCACGAGTTAAACCGGGAAAATCAGCTACAATCGCATCACGCGTTCTCGTCAAGCGATTAAAAAGAGTCGACTTACCAACATTTGGGCGTCCAACTAACGCAATTACAGGAATCATTAAAACGCCTTTATCCAATTAAACAACTTACTAAATTACTAATTAAAAATACGATAGGCAACTATGTCGCCTGAGCGTGCATAAACATACAGTATGTCGTCTGCAACAAGTACATCACCCATCACGCCATCGCTATCAGGATATTTACGGGCTACAATTTCGCCATTAACTTGAGATATAAAATGTAAATAGCCTTCAAAATCCGACACTACAATCATATTTTGAACAACTGTTGGAGTCGAAATCCGACGATATTTAAGTTTTTCATTTCGCCAAGTTTCATTTGAATTGAGTTTATTAAAGGCGATGACTTCACCATCGGCATTCGCAACATAAACTTGTGAGAAACCAACGGCTACACCATTATAGGACGACACCGGCTTTGACCAAACTTCACCACCAGTAGCAGCATTAAGTGCTACAAGGTTTCCTTGATATGCCACTGTATAAACTCGTTCTCCATCAACAACTGCCTGGCCATCTGCGTCTACTAAACGTTCAAGCTCAGTACGGCCTTGAGGTAAACCAATAATAGCCTTCCAATACGGGCTACCATTTTTATTATCAAAGGCCAACATTTCACCATTAGCAAAACTAGTAATTGTATACTTTTTACTAACTAAAGGACTGGGCGTCCCTCGAAGAGATAAAATTGGACCAACACTATCGTAGCGCCAGCGTTTTATGCCTTCCGTCGTATCAAATGCAAATAATTTACCATCAATTGTTTGCACTACAACCATACGGTCATTACTTGCTGGTGCAGAAATGGCTTCACTTGTGAGCTGTCGACGCCATATCTCATTCCCATTTTGTAGATCTAAACAAACGAGTTCACCCTGAAAAGTGGCGTAAAATAGACGTTGCGAGTCTATTTCAAGCCCTGAACTTACCCGCTCTTCCAGTTCACGAGTCCATACTTTTTTACCAGTTAGACGATTTAGTACCGTTAAAAGGCCATTAACATCTAAGCTGTAAATGAGTTCGCCATTTATGACAGGGGTTAGCTGTAACATCAACTCATCATCACCGCTTCCTACTGATGTTTTCCAAATACGCTCTATTTTCACTTTATCGCGCATTTTCTCAAGCACAGTGGGTTCATTTACATTGTCAGTGCTGCATGCAAGCAGTAAGGAAACAAAAAAAGTAAATAAACCAAGCTTAAGGGTGCTTAAACGTAGGATAGTCATTATAGCGTGTAAATTCATATTAAAGAGTTTCAGGATCAATACCCAAGTTTGACAATTTAACGGCAAGTAAAGGTAGAGCTTGAGGTGTACTTTTCACTAACTTGTAAGCTTTAGTATAAGCCTCAATAGCTGCTTGCTGATCATTTGAACGCTTATGTATATCGCCAATTATTTCCTGATAACTCGCTTCAAAAGCTGGATCAGTTGCAACAAGTAGTTTTAAGGCTGAATCGTTATCGCCTTCAATAGATAGAATTCTAGCAATACGCCCGTTAGCAATATGAATAAGACGTAGATCATCAGTATTGGAAATAATCCAATTTAATTCTTTTTTTGCTTGCTCAAAATTACTATCTGCTATGCTTTCTTTAGCTATAAACATAGCAGCATAAATGGCGTATTCTGAACTTGTAAATTTACTTTTAAGTTCCTTTGCCAAATAGTTAACCGTTGACCCCTCTTCTTCATTAAAATCGTTTGCTGTGGCTGCAGTAATCAGCTGTTGATAAAGCACTGAGGCTTCAGTTTTATCTTGAACAACGCTACTTTGGTAAGCTTTCCAACCAAATACGATAATCAGCGCCACACCGACACCAACTAATAATGAACTACCATTATTTTTCCACCAGTTCTTTATTGCGGCAATTTGTTCTTCTTCTGTGCTGTAGTCGCTCACGTTTTACTCCTGTTACACTATTGTAAAAAATTATTTAATTCATTTATAAGGTCAATATGCTGAATACTGACTTGCTTAGCATCGCCGAACAAAGGTTTGATGACAACTGTATTATCTTGAACTTCTTGCTCACCGAGTATTAAGGCTATTTTTGCGCCTGATTTATCTGCTTTTTTCATCTGGCTTTTGAAGCTACCACCGCCAGTATTTTGCAATACTTTATAGCCACCAGCATCCCGAAGCTCTTCTGATAATTTAAAAGCTTTTTGCAAAGTTCCCTCGCCTGCAGCAACAACATACACATCTACCTGCTGATGTACTTCTGAAGGTATCAAGGATAACTCTTCCAGCATGAGAACTAAACGCTCAACGCCCATAGCAAAACCAACACCAGGTGTTGATTTGCCGCCCATTTGTGCGACCAAACCATCATAGCGTCCGCCAGCACATACAGTACCTTGTGCTCCCAATGCATCGGTAACCCATTCAAAGACTGTTTTGGAATAATAATCCAAACCACGAACTAATCGAGTGTTAACCTTATAAGGAATTTCTGCAAAATCCAAAAGTGATAATAAGTTTTCAAAATCACCTCTTGATTCTTCTTGAAGAAAATCTGATAACTTCGGTGCACCATCGAGAATCTCTTGAGTTCTCAGATTTTTACTATCTAAAATTCTGAGAGGATTACTCGTTAAACGACGCTTACTATCTTCATCAAGTTCTGATTCAAATTGCACTAAATATCGTACTAATTCATTCTTAAAGGCTAGACGCTCCTCAGGTAAACCCAAGGTATTTATTTCTAAACACACATAATCCATTAAACCCAAGTTTTTCCAAAGGCGTGCTGTCATCATAATTAATTCAGCATCTATATCAGGGCCTTTAAAACCAAAACATTCGACACCAATTTGATGAAACTGACGATAACGCCCCTTCTGGGGCCGCTCATAACGAAACATTGGGCCAGCATACCAGAGTTTTTGAGTCTGATTATAAAGCAAACCATGCTGTTCAGCTGCTCTAACACAACACGCAGTCCCTTCCGGACGCAGTGTTAAACTATCGCCATTACGGTCATCAAATGTGTACATTTCTTTTTCGACAATATCAGTTACTTCACCAATAGAGCGCTTAAACAGCTCAGTCTTCTCAACAACAGGCATACGAATTTCATTGTAGCCATAAAGTGATAAAACTTTTTTGACATGATTTTCAAAATATTGCCAAACAGGTGACTGTTGCGGCAATAAGTCATTCATACCACGAATTGCTTGGATTTTTGCCAAAAAAATATTCCTTATTAATTGTAAATTTTATTCTGCATAAGTGTTTTTATAGTCAGGATTTAACAATCAGTTTTTCTTGTTCAATTTCTTTCAGTCTAACCTGCTCACGAATGCTTTTTTCAAGTTCGTCAACTAAGTTGTCATTATTGACCTTATGATGAGGTTTGCCGTCTAAATATAATAAGTTATTAGGAGACCCTCCGGTAAGACCAAGATCTACTTCACGCGCTTCACCAGGACCATTGACAACACAACCAATGATTGCAACATCTAAGGCAGTTGTTACATTCTCTAAACGTTCTTCCAGATCATTCATTGTTTGAACAACATCAAAATTTTGACGCGAGCAGCTAGGACAAGCTATGAAATTTATGCCTTTTGCTCGAATTCTAAGACTCTTTAATATATCAAAACCGACTTTAATTTCTTCAACAGGATTTGCAGCAAGTGAAACACGAATAGTGTCGCCAATGCCATCCATTAAAAGCATCCCTAAACCAACAGAAGATTTAACCGCGCCGGCTCTAAGCCCGCCCGCTTCGGTAATGCCCAAATGTATAGGTTGTTCTATTTGATCTGCGATAATTCTGTAAGCAGCCACAGTCATAAAAACGTCTGAGGCTTTAAGACTTACTTTGAAGTTGTCAAAATCGTATCTGCGCAATATTTCAACATGACGCATTGCCGATTCTACTAGTGCATCTGGCGTAGGTTCACCGTATTTTCTTTGGATGTCTTTTTCAAGCGAACCAGCATTAACACCTATTCGGATTGGTATATTATATTTCTTTGCGCAATCTATAACGGCCTTAATTCTTTCTTCTTTACCGATATTTCCGGGATTTATACGTAAGCAATCTACACCATACTCAGCTACCTTCAGAGCAATTTTATAGTCAAAATGAATATCTGCGACTAAGGGAATACTCGTTTTCAGCTTAATTAATTTAAAGCTTTCTGCTGCCTCTAAAGAGGGTATCGAAACGCGAACAATATCCGCGCCAGCAGTCTGTAATTCATTAATTTGGGCTACAGTAGCGTCAACATCAAGCGTGTCTGTGTTTGTCATGCTTTGAACTGCTATAGGAGCATCTCCGCCAACAGCCACATCACCAACCCAAATTTTCTTTGACTTACGGCGCACAATCGGTGATTCAAACTTCATACTTTCTACCTTAGCCTTTTCGGAGAGTTAATTGTGCTCGGCCATTTCTTGCCGTATGAGAACGTAAATTTATTGATTTCCCTTCAAATGTTAAATTTACTTTTGAAGCATCACCTAATACAACTTTAAAAGGGGCAAGCCCTGAGTATGAAACATGATCGCCTGCATGTTTTAAAGCAGCAAATATAGTTTTTTGATTTGCATCAACAAATTTAAACCAACAGTCACCTGAAAAAGTTGCTTCAAACATGGACGGTTCTGCCGACATTTGAGACACAGTTGAAACATCACTAATTTCAAGTTTTTCTTCAATCTCATTCTTCTTTGGCTCACTTACCGTGATTTTCTTTTTGGCAACTTCTAAAGCAGCTTCGCTTTCCAAAGGTATTGTAGCTTCGGTAGATGAGAGGTTCTTTGGTTTTTTAAATGAAAGATCAGATTCTGGCGCTTTTATATTATTTGGAGAAAAGTCATCTGCAGACTCTGTTGACGTATTTAAGGATGGAACAGGCTTCGAAATGGGCGCAGACTCTTGATAAAATATACTAAGTATAAAAGCTGAAGCCCCTAAAATAACCAAAACAAGTATTAAAGCTAATAGTGCTTTCTTTCGCTTTTTGAACTGCCTACCTTTTTTTAAAACTAACTCTGCATCATCATAATCTTTTTGGCGGAGTTTAAGTTGAACATCCAGCAACTCAACCATGCGCTCCTCATGGAGGTTAACTAAGCGACAATATGAGCGAAAATACCCTTTTAAGAACACATCACTACTAAACTCAGTATATTGTTCCTCCTCCATTGCTAACACAACAGAAGGCCTTAAGTGCAATTCTTGAGCTATTTGTTCAGCTGAATAGTTCAGTTCATCCCTAGCTGCACGCAATATACGACCGGGATGAGAATCAATTGTTGGGTCTGCAACAAACCCAGGATTCTCATTTGTATCTTTGTCAGATATTGAAGCATTAGATAAGTCTTGTGAAGACTCAGGCATCTGTATTTCTCGCTTGTTCACGCTTTAAGTATTGTGCATATTCATTTGAGTCTGGGTATAGGTTCTCTAATAACATAACCAGACTAGCCTTTTGTTCTTCACTTTGAAAATAGTCAGCAATTCGAATGCCAAGCCAGAGACTTTGTGCTGAATGTTGGAGTCCCTGCTGCCGTATTAAACGAACCAAACGATTATAATATTGTTGGCCGCGCTGGTAGTTCTTTTGTTGAATTAATAACTCAGTAATACCTGAAAGTGCGCGACCATTCGAGCGATCAAGTCTCAAAGTTTTATCATAAGCTGTAAGCGCATCGTCATAATTTTCTAATTTAATATTACAAAGTGCAATATTCGTAAATATTTGAGCCCGCCCTATGTAGCCGGGGTCTTTTGAAGCAAGTTCAAATTGAGCTAATGATTCTTGAAAACGCTGCTGTGAAAACAAAAAGGCGCCATAATAAGTTCTACCACGAGTAAAAGTTTCATCCAGAGATAAAGCTTTAAGAAACAAGGTTTCTGCTTCCTTAAATTCTCCATCTTGATGAGAAATAAGACCTAGTGCGGCATTTGCAGGTGCATTATCCTCATTAATCTCTAATGCTCTTAAAATATGTTTACGTGCACGAAATAAATCATCACGTTTAATGTACTCCAACCCAAGCTGAACATAACGCTCTACAGCTGCAACAGGATCTGCTTTTTTTGATAAAGAACTATTTGATGTTGTGACGCATCCATTTAAAGTAAATACGAACACTATAATCAGTAGGGTTGCTTGAGCGAGTTTCATATTAATTATCAATTTAGTTTTTTAATTCTTGTAGTTCAATATAACGCGCACTTCGACGTGTACGGTCTTCTACTTTTCCAACAAGCTGACCACAAGCTGCATCGATATCGTCGCCACGCGTTGTTCTTACTGTCGTAATATAACCAGCATTGATCAACATGTCTTGAAAAAAACGAACCTCTGTATTAGATGGCTTTTTGTAACCTGAGCCTGGAAAAGGATTAAACGGGATCAGGTTAATTTTACACGGAACATCTTTCAATAAATTAATTAACTGTGATGCATGTATTTTCCGATCATTGATACCTGCAATCAATGTGTATTCAATTGTTGCTTTACGCTTATCAGAAAGTTGATCCAAATAATTACGAACCGAATCAAGGAGTACCTTAATCGGGTATTTTTTATTTACCGGGACTAGCTGATTTCTTAACTCATCATTAGGTGCATGGAGTGAAACAGCGATAGATGCATCAGTGAGTCCGCACATTTTATCAATCGCAGGAACAACACCAGCAGTACTAATTGTTAGACGTTTTTTGGATATACTATACGCAAAATCATCCATCATTATGCTAATAGCGTCCATTACATTATCAAAATTAAGTAAAGGCTCACCCATTCCCATAAAAACGACATTAGTAACTGGTCGATCTTTAACTCGGTCCAAATTATCAAACGACGCGATGGCATTCCATATCTGCCCAACAATTTCTTCAGTACTCAAGTTTCGATTAAAACCCTGCTTTCCGGTAGAACAGAAACTACAATCAAGGGCGCACCCAATTTGTGAAGAAATACAAAGCGTACCACGGTCTCCTTCAGGAATCAGGACAGTTTCTATACTGCTGCCCCCTGGCATTTTCATTACCCATTTTCGAGTACCGTCAGATGAGATGTTTTGCAGTACAATCTCAGGCCCCTCAATCTTAGATATACCTTTGAGTTTTTCCCTTAAGCTTTTACTTATATTAGTCATTTCATCAAAATCATGAACACCATACTGATGTATCCATTGCATTATTTGTTTTGCTCGAAAAGGCTTTTCACCTATTTCAGCAAAGAAATTTATTAGCTTGTCGCGAGACAAGCCCAGCAAATTGATTTTGATGTTTTCTTTAACCATTTCAGTACTCTTGAATATGCAAAAAGCAGGTTCCTAGGAGACCTGCTTTATTTGATAACGCTTTTAGAACTTAGCTTCTAGAACAAAGATCTTCATTAGAAAAGAAGTATGCAATTTCACGCGCAGCTGATTCAGGAGAATCTGAACCATGAACAGCATTTGCATCAATTGATTCAGCAAAGTCTGCACGAATAGTACCTTCAGCAGCTTCTTTAGGGTTTGTTGCTCCCATAAGGTCACGATGTACAGCGATTGCATCTTCGCCTTCTAGTGTTTGTACAACAACTGGGCCAGAGGTCATAAACGCGACCAAATCACCAAAGAAAGGACGTTCTTTATGCTCAGCATAGAAACCTTCAGCTTTTTCTTTTGATAACTGCTGCATTTTTGATGCAACGATTTGAAGGCCTTTTGACTCAAAGCGGCTGTAGATTTTTCCGATCACGTTTTTAGCAACTGCATCGGGTTTAATAATAGAAAGAGTGCGTTCTACTGCCATGGTTATATTCTCCAAAAAATTAGTAAATATGCGTCCTACCAAATACTAAAAAGTACAGGAAACGAACACTTCAAAATTTGAGGCGAAATTATACTAGCCTAAGCAGCAGAAAGACATCTTTCACGCCAACTATTCAATTTAGCGCTAAAATACTTTGAATTATATAGAGGAAAGTAAATATCAGCCGTTATTTTCATATCACCACTAGCTACAAACTTAAGTCATTCGATGTAAAACCGACTTCAACATATCTGCAGCGGATATAACATCCTCTTCTGTGGTAAATCTTCCGAACGAGAAGCGCAGTGCACCCAGCGCACAATCATCCCCCACTCCCATTGATTTTAAAACATGCGATGGGGACATCGTTGCTGATGTGCAGGCTGACCCGGAAGATATTGCTAACTTAGGCAATGCAGACAATAAAGTCTGTCCGTCTTTATCAGGAAACGACAGATTCAGAATCCCTGAAATACTCCGCGTAACATCACCGTTTATCTTGAAATTAACTTGACCAATTAGCTTATCTAAGAACATTTGCTTAAGTTTGAATATCGCAGACTGCTCATCACTCATACACACCTGAGCAATTTCAAACGATTCACCCATCGCAACTATTTGATGCGTTGGTAGCGTACCTGAACGCATACCTCTTTCATGACCACCACCATGAATTTGTGCCGGCAATACAAAACCGTCACGCCTTCGAACGTATAGAGCCCCAACCCCTTTTGGCCCATAGATTTTATGCGCACAAGTAGATATTAAATCAGCATCTAAAGTTTTGGTATCTATCGGCAACTTTCCTGCACTTTGCGCTGCATCGATGTGAAAAATTATATCTTTTTGTTTTAAGATACGTCCGATTTCATACACATCATTGATAGCACCTGTCTCATTATTAACATGCATCAATGAAACTAGAATAGTATCTTCTCTGATAGCAGCACGAACCGCTTCACACACCACCTCACCATTCGAACCAGGGTTTAACCAAGTCACTTCAAACCCCTTACTTTCAAGATATTTAAAACAATCTATAACTGCTTTATGTTCGGAGTGTGAGGTAATTAAATGCTTACCACGATCTTGTCGAGCCTCGGCAACCCCTTTAATCGCTAGGTTATTCGCCTCTGTAGCACCAGAAGTCCATACAATTTCTCTTGTATCAGCATTTAACAAGCTTGCCACTTGTTTTCGAGCATGCTCAACCGCAGCTTCTGCCTGCCAACCATACATATGAGAGCGGGATGCAGGGTTTGCAAAAACTCCGTCCATTGTGAGGTGCTGAGATAATTTTTCAGCAACACGAGGATCAACAGGTGTGGTTGCTGCATAATCGAGGTAAATTAATTTATTCTTCATAAAGAAAGTTCTTTGACATTAAATATCTAAAAGCTGAGAAGAGATCAAGCCTGTAGTACGATTTTGTCTAGCTGAAGTGGCCTGAACTTCACGCTTACTCATTAAACTCTCAAGCGTTATTTCACTTAAAAAGGAGTGTATTTGTTTACTTAGATCTGACCATAAATGGTGTGTCAGACATTTTTCACCGTCCTGACACCCTCGTTTATCTCGACAACGCGTTGTATCTATTGACTCATTAACAGCATCAATAATATCAGCAATAGAAATATCACAAGTAGGCTGCTGAAGCTGATAACCGCCACCAGGCCCTCTAATACTATTTATTAGATTTTGCTTCCTAAGTTTAGAAAATAGCTGCTCTAAATAAGACAACGAAATACCTTGTCTTAGAGATATATCCGCCAGAGAGACAGGGCCTGACTGATCATGCAATGCTAAATCAAGCATTGCAGTTACTGCATATCGCCCTTTCGTTGTTAATCGCATAAATAAAGCTACTTCTTATGTTAAATATGCAAAAATTATGTATTAACCAAGTGTTTTAATCAAGTATTCTTAATTTGTTTGAAGCAATCCATTTCATCTTCATTTATAGATTCAACATCATCTTTACTGAATGTAGCATCTAATTTCTTTATTGCACCGCACATTGAATTCATTCGCTCATCAACTAAGTGCATATGGTCAAGCATACTTCTTATTGAGCGAGCTACAGGGTCCGGCATCTCATCACTTAAGCCATAAGCATCAAAGCCAAAATTTTCTTTCATTTTTTGTCGAGTTTCATCATTTGGCATAGCTTTTTCGAAGCCTGTGTTAAGAATAATTCGCCCAGGTATTCCTACAACGGTCGCTTCAGCAGGGACAGCCTTTGTTACGACTGCATTTGAGCCAACCTTAGCATTCTCGCCAACCTCAAATGGGCCCAATACTTTCGCGCCCGCACCAACAACTACACCACTTTTAAGTGTTGGGTGTCGCTTTCCTTTATTCCAACTTGTACCACCAAGCGTTACACCTTGGTACAAAGTTACGTCATCCCCAATTATTGCAGTTTCACCGATAACAACACCCATACCATGATCAATGAAAAAGCGACGCCCTATTTTTGCGCCAGGATGAATCTCAATCCCCGTTAACCATCGACTGAATGTTGAAAGCGTTCGCCCAAGCCAAAATAATTTTTTTTGCCATAACATATGCGATAATCTATGAAATAAAAGAGCATGAAGACCCGGGTAATTAGTAAGAACTTCAAAGGTATTCCTCGCAGCAGGGTCACGATCAAACACACTCTTTATATCTTCTTTTACACCTTCAAACATATCCTACCTCAAATTTACCCGAACTTTGATCCAAGCTTATTTTGTGTGTTTCTGTGCGGCACTTAAAATGCCACGCAAAATATTAACTTCCATTTTATCAAGATGAGATCTCTGATATAGCCTGCGCAGTCTCGTCATTAGCAATCTAGGGTTATCAGGATTATGAAACCCGATTTTTATCAACGTCTCTTCAAGGTGCTTAAAGAAACCCTCTAACTCTTCAACGGCTGCAGGCGGCTCATCCCAACCATCATCATCAGATGAAAGTATTGATGAAGTTAATTGATGGGGGGCGTCACCAGATTTATCAAGTAGCATGGCCATTCTTATTTCATAACACACCAATTGAACAGCCATAGCCAAATTCAATGAAGAAAAATCAGCGGCGGCTGGAATATTCACGTGATAATGACAGCGTTGCAACTCTTCATTGCTCAGACCGCTAGCCTCCTGGCCAAACAATAGCGCCACCTTAATGGGGTGAGATGACTGATCATCAAATACCCTATCTAAAACCAGTGAAGCACAATCGCGAGGATTCATTAATGGCCAAACCATTTTTCGACTGCGCGCACTTGCTCCTATCACAATATGCACACCTTCGAGAGCCTCATCAATTGAGCTAATTACTTTAGCAGATTCAAGTATATTCTCAGCACCTGCAGAACGACGCCGCGCTTCTTGCGAAGTTTCATCAGCACCGTTAACTAAATAAAGCTGATTAAGCCCCATATTTTTCATAGCTCGTGAAACGGCACCAATATTACCTGGGTGAGTTGTTCTCATTAAAACTACACGAACTGCGCTTGCCAATTGCGTTTCATTTGAAGCTAAAGTCAATTTTTTAACTCCGGCTGTATCATGCTCTCTAACGTTGATGGATTGATAATACGCTTAAACACATCAATTATAGGCCGACCTTCAATCGGACCTAATGATATTGCCATACGGATAGCAGCACCCGCCATATGGGCTAATAAAAAGCTCATTTCAGAGATTTTCTGCCAACATGCCTCATCATAGAACTGCTTAATACACCCCATAATTAAATCAGATGTTCGACGACTATCATCTAAATCAAGTTTTTGAAGAGACTTATCTGCAGAAATAATCATCCAAACATCAAGCAATGCGGGATCATCTAAATAGACCTGATAATGCTCTTCAATTAAAGACTGTAAAGCATGACATGCTTCAACCATGCTTGTCATTTCAGGTAGTTTTTGAAGTAGCTTAGACTGTGTGGTATCCAATATTTCATCTACAAGCGCTAGAATAATTGCATTCTTACTAGGAAAATATTGATAAATAGATGCGGGAGTTACCCCTGCGCTTTCGGCTATATCGTGAATTTTGAGCTTTACACTGCCTTTTTCAGAAATTAATTTTTTTGAAGCATTTAGGATAGCATCTACTCTTTTCTTACTGCGCTCCTGTGTCGGGCGACGCCTATTATCATTTGAGTTTTTCAATTTAGATCCAATTAGTTAATATGCAGATACAAAAAAACAATTTACGAAGAAGTTAAGTTTAACCTTGTTTCGCCTTTGATGGGAGTTCAATTATTGATTTCGATCAGCTCTAGTGCTCAAACTGGTTTTTTTTGTTATTATGCGCGCCAGTTCATCACCCGACACCCCATTAAATAAGTGACTTGCTATGCAACCAATCCTAAATATTGCAATAAGGGCCTCGCGCCAAGCTTCCGAGTACATTAATCAAGCTATTGATAAAAATGACCCTACTCAATCTGACGCAAATGCAAATTCAAAACTGCTTAGTCATTTAGAAGAAAGTCTATTTCAAACTTTTTTTGATAGTTTAAAAAAAGCTAATCCAACTCATTACATCGTTGAACCTGGTGAAACCTTATCTGAAGTAAAGGAAGATAGCTGGCATATCTATGGAATACACAACCCGGCACACTTGCTTCGAAAACTACCATCCAGTGCATTTTCAATCGTGCACAAAAAAAATGGCAAAGCTCAAAATTCTTTACTGGTAAATCCTTTTACGGGAGATGAATTTACCGCTAGTCGAGGTAGTGGTGCAGCGCTAAATGGACGTCGTATTCGATGTTCACCGGTTAAGCGCTTAAATGAATCCATCATTACAACAAATGCACTAAGCCAACTTAGCAATCATGCTGAAAGCCACGTTATTTCTGACTTTATCACTGAGCTTAGCACTAACGCTAACCAAGTATTACTTAGCGCTTGTGATGCCCTGGATATTTCAATGGTTGCAGCCGGACAGATTGAAGCTGCAGTTCTAACCAAGGTAAACAAGAATGAGTTAGATGCAGCACTACTTCTCTGCCAAGAAGCAGGCGTACTATCAGGTACGTTTGACGGAGGGATGTTTAGTGAAACTGGAGATAAGATTATTGTCGCTAATCCAAAGCTATTTAAAGCACTGGTTCAGAGACTAAACAGCTACCAAAGCAAACTATAGTAATATTTGCCAAAGAGTAGAGCACGCCCTTAAAAAATACATATGTTTTTTCTAAAGGCGAGCTCTTTAATTTTTTTAACTAAGGCCTATCGTCAACCTCCTCACCCTCTTCTACTACAGGCGCTATTAAGTCCTCTTTCGTAACCCCCATTGTTAAAAGCACATTACTAGCAACATAGATGGACGAATAAGTACCTATAAGAACACCAATCAATAAAGCTTTTGCAAAGCCATTAATCATTTCGCCACCAACAAAGTAAAGTGCAGTTAGCACCAACAGTGTAGTAAGAGAAGTTACTAAGGTTCGAGATAAAGTTTGACTTAAAGATATATTGATAACTTCCACAGGTGAGGCTTTTCGAAGCAATCGAAAATTTTCACGTATCCGGTCAGATACAACAATAGTATCGTTCAGAGAGTAACCAATTACGGCAAGTAAAGCAGCCAAAACAGTTAGGTCAAAATCCCAATTTAATATAGAGAAACAACCTACAACAATAATCACATCATGTATTAATGCTCCAACAGCACCAACAGAGAACTTTAACTGAAAACGTAAAGCGACATAAAGCATCACAATCCCTAATGCGAGAAGTAAGCCTAAACCTCCTTGCTCTCTTAGTTCCTCACCAACTTGTGCTCCTACAAATTCAGCGCGTTTTAATTCAACTGACTGACCTTTTGATGAAAGACTTTTAACAACTTCGCTTCCTATTTTGTCATTAAAGCTTTCGGATAAGCGTACTAGCACGGCAGTTGAAGAACCAAAATTTTGGACGACTAACTTATCATATCCATCACTTGATAATAGAGAACGAACATTCTCTAAATCAGGCGCAACCTTATACTCAACCTCGACTAATGTTCCTCCAGTAAAATCCAAACCAAGTGCTAAACCCTTAATAGACAAAGAAGCGATAGAGGCAACGACTAGCAAGATTGAGAAGAAAGCAGCTATATGTCGCTTGCCCATAAAATCTATTTGTTTTTTCATATTCATAATTTCCTGGAGCTTAGCCAATCGATAATTTGTTAATTTGACGACCACCATACACTAGATTAACAATAGCGCGAGTAAGTACAACAGAGGTAAATAATGAAGTAATAATACCCAGTGAAAGTGTCACAGCAAACCCTTTAACAGGCCCGGTACCCACGGCAAATAAAATAACCGCTGCAATCAAAGTTGTTATATTTGCATCAAATATTGTTACGAATGCTCTACTATAACCAGCATGTATAGCTTGCTGGGGAGATAGGCCATTAGCTAACTCCTCTCGAATTCGTTCAAATATTAGAACGTTCGCATCGACAGCCATACCCACCGTTAACACTATACCTGCTATACCTGGCAGCGTTAAAGTAGCCGAAATTAGAGACATAAATGCACATAACAACACAACATTAATAGCAAGCGCCACGTTTGCAACAATTCCGAAAACCCGGTAATAAACAAGCATAAAGATCAACACCAAACCAAAACCAATTTGCATTGACAATAAACCAGCATTTATATTTTGCGCGCCAAGGCTTGGCCCAACTGTACGCTCCTCAACAAAATAGATTGGGGCAGCTAGAGAACCGGCACGTAGCAATAACGCTAATTCAGAGGCTTCTGCTGAAGAGTCTAAGCCGGTGATACGGAAGCTATTACCAAAAGCGCTTTGTATTGTTGCCAGATTGATAATATTTCGTATTTCACGGTTGTTGCGAGTAACAACTTCTTCACCATCCACAATCTTTCTTGAGGTCACACTTTTTTGCTCAATAAAAAGCACCCCCATTCTACGTTTAATGGAGCGTTTTGTTGCATCAAGCATCATTTTCCCACCATTACCATCAAGCGAGATATTGACCTGGGCCACACCATTTTCATCAAAGCCAGCATTTGCATTTGAAACATTACTACCTGTGACGATAATATCTTTCTCTAAAAAGGCAGTTCTACTTGTTTCATTTTTAAATTTGAATTTTTGGCTAGAACGGCTACTTGCATCGGGCTTGGCTTCAAGACGGAATTCTAAATTAGCTGTTTTTCCGATAATACGCTTAGCTGTTGCGGTATCTTGAACGCCAGGCAACTCAACAACAATACGGTTACGTCCTTGTCGTTGAACTAAGGGCTCAGCAACACCAAGCTCATTTACACGATTACGGAGCGTAATAAGATTTTGTTGGATAGCATAATCTTCAATTTCTTTAATTCGAGCTTCAGATAAACGCAAAGTTAGGAAATAATCATTTTCAACGT
Organism: uncultured Oleiphilus sp.; assembly: GCA_913020495.1. Taxonomy (GTDB): domain Bacteria; phylum Pseudomonadota; class Gammaproteobacteria; order Pseudomonadales; family Oleiphilaceae; genus PZPK01. The sequence goes on along the minus strand of CAJWBJ010000035.1, from coordinate 6,025 downwards.
CGGTTGAAGTACGTGTAAATTCGCGGTACTTGGAAATTGCTAACGATTCTGCTTTTGCTCTTTCTTCAACTTTCTTAAACTTAATCGTAATACCGTCAATACCATCAATTTGTGCAGAGCGATAACGTACTTTTTCATCCCTCATAACACTCTTAAGTTCACTGGTATAAATTTTAAGTTTTTGACTTAAAGCTTTTTCCATATCCACTTCCAAAAGGAAATGTACACCGCCCCTTAAGTCCAAACCTAGCTTCATAGGACCAGCACCAAGATTTTTCAACCAATCAGGTGTAGTTGGAGCCATATTTAATGCTGCGATGTAATCATCACCTAACTGGTCCTGTAGAACAGATTTTGCCGTTAACTGTGACTCACTTGAAGAAAACCTGACTAAAAGATTTTTCTTCTCTAACACTGAGCTTATAGTTTCAACGCCTGACTCCGACAGAAGCTTTGTAACTTTTTTATGCAATGACTCGTCGGGTACCAAACTACTTTGATTCCCTGTTATCTGAATTGCAAAATCATCAGGGTATAAGTTAGGCAAAGAATAAAGTGTGCCTAGTCCAAGCGTGATGAGAATGAGAATGTATTTCCAAGCGGGGTATTTATTGAGCATGTGAGCTCCGAATCCTAATGCGATTTATTATTAAATGTTTATGTCTATCCAAATATCTTTTGATTAAAAAAAGTACCCGCATATGCGAGTACTTTAATCTGAGCAGTTAGATACTTTTCAAGGTACCCTTTGGCAAAGCAGTTGAAATGGCAACTTTTTGAATTTTGATCTCAACACCTTCAGCAATTTCAACTCGAATAAAATCTTCTGAAACTTTAGAGATTTTACCAGCGATTCCACCAGTAGTGATCACTTCATCACCTTTACTCAAACCAGAAACCAGGCTTTTATGCTCTTTTGCCCGTTTTGATTGTGGTCGCCACATCAAGAAGTAAAAGATAAGAATAAAACCACCAAAGAAAACTAACTGCATTAATGCACCTGGTCCTTCAGGTTGTACTGCACCTTCTGCATGACTGGCAACGGTAAATAAACAAAACGCCAAAAACAGGCCAATTTTTGCAGTAAATTTCATCTTTATTTCCTCTGGTTTCTAAATTAAGTTCTGATTTAAGTAAGCTGTATTTATATATCTATCGTTAAAGATGGTGTTGTTTCACCTCTTTTCGCATAGAAGGTATCTACAAAGTCGGACAATTTACCCTGTTCAATCGCTTGACGCAATCCACTCATCAAATTCTGGTAGAAGCGTAAGTTGTGTATGGTGTTTAATTGGGCACCCAAAATTTCGCCACAACGGTCTAAATGGTTTAAGTAGCTACGACTAAAGTTTTTGCAGGTATAACAATCGCACTCTGAATCAAGCGGGCTAATATCTTCTTTATGTACGGCATTTCTAATTTTTATTACGCCAGTAGAAGTAAATAGATGACCATTGCGGGCGTTTCGGGTTGGCATAACACAATCAAACATATCGATTCCACGGCGTACCGCTTCAACTAAATCTTCCGGCTTACCAACGCCCATCAAGTAGCGAGGTTTATCTGCTGGCATTTTATCAGCAACATAATCCAGAACTTTCATCATTTCATCTTTCGGCTCACCGACAGAAAGACCACCAATAGCAAAACCATCAAAATCTATCGCCTTCAAACCTTCTAATGACTCAGCTCTAAGGTGGTCATACATACCACCTTGTACGATACCAAATAAAGCAGCATCATTTCCTTTGTGTGCTGCTTTGCTACGTTCAGCCCATCTTAGCGACAACTCCATCGAACTGCGCGCTTCCTCTTCTGTTGCAGGGTATGGAGTACATTCATCAAAAATCATGACAACATCCGCACCTAATTTTTCTTGTACGTCCATCGATATTTCCGGTGTTAGTTCAACCAGATCACCATTAATAGGAGAGCGAAAGGTAACACCTTTTTCTGTAATTTTACGCATTTCTCCAAGACTAAATACCTGAAAACCACCTGAGTCGGTCAGTATTGGCCCCTTCCATTGTGTAAAGTCATGAAGGTCACCATGTTTTTGAACTACTTCAGTACCCGGCCTCAGCATCAAATGAAAAGTATTGCCTAAAATTATTTCCGCACCTATTTCTTCAATATCTCTAGGGAGCATGCCTTTCACAGTCCCATAGGTTCCAACAGGCATAAAAGCGGGTGTTTGAACCTTTCCACGAGGAAAAACAAGCTCTCCTCTTCTTGCGTTACCGTCTTTTTGGCTGACCTTAAATGACATAAAACTCAATGTATTACTCCTGAATATAAAATTGTCTTGTACTCTATTTGAGACTTAAGGAAGTTTTAGGGGTTATAAACATGGCATCGCCATAACTAAAAAAACGATATTCTTTTTGAATTGCATGTTCATAAGCATTCATTACATGATCTTTACCAGAAAATGCAGATACAAGCATTAGCAAGGTAGATTTCGGAAGATGGAAATTTGTAATTAATGCATCAACTGTTTTAAACGAATAACCAGGAAAGATAAATATATCTGTGTCACCCTCAAAAGTACTAATTTTACCGGTCTGACTTGCTGACTCTAAACACCGCAAGCTAGTTGTTCCAACACAAACAACGCGCCCCCCTTTCTGCTTTGTTTTATTAATCAATGATACGGTATCTTCAGAAACACTGATCCATTCGGAATGCATCACATGATCAGTAATTTTATCCACTTTTACCGGCTGAAAAGTACCTGCGCCAACATGAAGCGTTACAAATGTCGTTGTTATACCTTTTTGTTTTAACGTGTGAATGAGCTCTTCATCAAAATGAAGGCCTGCTGTTGGTGCGGCTGCTGCACCAGGGTTTTGAGCGTACACTGTCTGATAACGAGATTGATCTAAATCCTCGTCTGAACGTTCAATATAGGGAGGAAGAGGAATATGCCCCAAGTTGTCCAATAGAGAAAAAACATCAATATCACTAGAAATTTCGAGAATAAATAGCGCGCCCTGACGGCCTTTCATTTTTAATTGAATACCACCATCAAGCAATATTATACTGCCTGTTTTTGGCGATTTACTTGAGCGGACATGCGCTAAAAAAGTCTGATCATCAATACGACGTTCAAACAGGATTTCAAGCTTTCCACCGGTTTCTTTATGACCGAACAGACGAGCAGGTACGACCCTAGTGTCGTTAAACACTAATAAATCATTTGGCTTTAATAGATTTATAATGTCTGTAAATTGACAATCTTTAAGTGCCCCGCTCTCGCCTTCCAGTGCAAGAAGGCGACTATCAGTGCGATTTGGCTCAGGGTAATTAGCAATTAATCGATCAGGCAAATCAAAATCAAAATCTGAAACATTCATAAATCAGAATCTTTATTCTTTTAAATTCTAGGTGTTTCAGTTGAAACATCTGCATTTTGACCACGATTTCTTAAAAAATGATCCATTAATACAATAGCCATCATTGCCTCGGCAATAGGTGTTGCACGAATACCAACACAAGGGTCATGCCGACCATGTGTGACGACATCAATTGGATGTCCTTTCGCATCTATACTTTTACCTGGCAGTCGAATGCTTGAAGTTGGTTTAAGTGCCATATGAGCGACGATGTCTTGACCAGTAGAAATACCGCCTAAAATACCACCAGAATGGTTAGACAAAAATCCGTCAGGTGACATCTCATCACGATGCTCCGTACCTTTTTGTTCGATACAGTCAAATCCGGCACCAATTTCGACACCTTTAACAGCATTAATGCTCATAAATGCGTGTGCAAGTTCGGCATCAAGACGGTCAAAAATCGGCTCACCAAGCCCAACAGGTACCTTGGTTGCCACGACCGAAATTCTTGCGCCTATGGAATTCCCTTCTTTATTTAGCGCTTGCATATAAGCTTCCATTTCGGGAACTTTATCTGCATCAGGGCAAAAGAAAGGGTTTGAATTCACAATACTCCAATCTATTTTTTCAACTTTAATCGGGCCTAACTGAGATAAATAGCCTTTGATCTCAACACCAAGCTTTTGTTGCAAGTATTTTTTAGCAATCGCACCGGCTGCAACGCGCATTGCTGTTTCGCGTGCTGATGAACGACCACCTCCACGGTAATCACGAACACCATACTTTTGTGTATAGGTATAATCAGCGTGCGATGGACGAAAAGTATCTACAATATTAGAATAATCTTTAGAACGTTGGTCTGTGTTTTCAATCAATAAACCAATTGGGGTGCCGGTCGTTTTTCCTTCAAAAACACCCGAAAGAATTTTAACTTCATCTGCTTCTTTTCTTTGGGTAGTGAAGCGGGATGTACCAGGCTTACGACGGTCAAGATCAGCCTGTAAGTCAGCTTCAGTGATGTCTATTCCTGGTGGACAACCATCAACAATACAGCCGATTGCTTTGCCATGACTTTCACCAAACGACGTTACTGTAAATAATTTTCCAAAACTATTGCCAGACATATTGCTACCTAAATTAATTCTAAATATGGTTTATTTGATGTGCTGGAAATAACCTACACACCACTAATAGTGTTACTCATCATTTTCATAGAAAATTATTCTAGATAAGCAATTTTAGTTCATCAGACTGAATGACGAAGACGCCATGCCCACCAAACTCAAACTCAATCCAGGTAAATGGAAATTCTGGATAGGCTTGTTCGAGCGCTTCCCAACTGTTGCCAACCTCAACAACCAGAAGGCCATCTTCTTTGAGGAACTTAGCGGCTTCAGCTAATATACGTCGTACCAAATCTAAGCCATCAGCACCTGAAACAAGCCCTAAAACAGGTTCTTTAGAAAACTCTTCAGGCATCGTTTGGTAATCATTTGCATCAACATATGGCGGATTCGAGACAATCAAGTCATAGCGTTTAGCAGCTTGAGACCCTAGCCCAGAAAAAACATCAGACTGAATGGTGCGTACGCGGTCCTGAAGCTCATAATACTCAATATTTTGTTGAGCAACTTCTAACGCTTGTTCGGATATATCCAGTAGATCAACATCAGCATTTTCAAATTCAAGCGCACAGGCAATACCAATACAACCACTACCAGTACAAAGATCCAAAATATCTGAAGCCTCATCATTTATAAGATTTTGACTGGCGATCCATGGCGAGAAACGATCATGAATCAACTCAGCAATTGGAGATCGTGGTATTAGTACTCGTTCATCAACATAAAAGCGATGATCACAAAACCACGCTTGATTAGTAAGGTATGGCAAGGGCGTTCGGTCAACAATTCGCTTATCAATTATCTGTAATAGCCTTGCAGACTCATCTTTTGTTATTCGGCAAGACCATAATTCATTCGAAAAGTCCCAGGGTAAATCCAGGCACTGTAAAACTAAACTGACAGATTCATCCCAACTATTGTCAGTACCATGACCAAAATATACTGGCTCACGATTTAATCGCGAATAAGTAAAACGTATAAAATCTGCAATGGTAGCTAGAGTATCAGGCACAACATCAAAACCTAAGTCGTTTAAAGCCGGTAATTATATATAGAGAGGGCATTGCACGAAAGCAACTTTCATCAATCAGCTAAGCTTTTCTCAAATTCGATGTCAAATATAGTAATTTTGTATAAAAAAGCTGCTTATTTTAAATCCCGAACCGCCTGAGCATAGAAACACTCAAGCCCTTCTACAAAACCAGGCTTATCCATTAAAGAGCTATTTGAAACAATTGAGCGACACTGAACTCTTAATACTTTGAGTGATGTTAGATCATTGGCTTTTGCCACTGCAATATCAATGTACTCCTTTGGCGTCGTGGCAATAAAATCTGTTAGCCCGAGATTTGACAGAATACTATTACCTACTCGGGACCGATGCGAACCACCAGCCAGAGTTACAGTAGGAACCCCCATCCACAAGGCCTCTAGTGTAGTTGTTGTACCATTATATGGATAGGTATCAAGATGCAAGTCAACTTTATGATACTCGCTTAGATGAGAATACCTGTCAGGCGTTGATCCAGCAAGAATAAGCCTTTTACGCTCAATCCCAGCACT
>CAJWBJ010000034.1 GCA_913020495.1 uncultured Oleiphilus sp. | reverse complement strand
AATAGATATTTCGGGCCATCCCTTTGGTAAAGTTATCAGCCATTGATTGCCTCCTGGTTTAATTTCATGCTGCAATTGATTTTCGCAGACACTCTTGTAATGATGCTCAAGCCCTACTCTCTTATTTCAGGTTTTGCTTTTGAATTTACGAAAAACCAAAGACATTCTTTGTAATGCTTTAATCCCCCACCTACAGACCATCTATTACAAGATTTATACCAACAGATAACCATTTGTTTTTACTATACTTTTAAGAACTGAAGTGTCATTTTGATGCACTCTATAAGTTATCAACATGACACCCGAAGTCATAACGACAACACGAAAAAGGACTACTTATATTGAGGAAACACAAGCAACAATTGAGCAGACTCGTACCAATATAATGATTTTATTTTAACTCTTGACCAGTCATTTTTTGTTTATTTGTTTTTATCTATTTCTACTTCTATACTTCTAAAACTCTACTTCGAAAATGATTTTCTCAGAGTGATTTACCCAAGGAGCACTTAGAAAGAAATAATTAATATATAGTGAATGAAGGGGGTCGTAATGACTGTTCGCAAGCTGTTCTTAATTAGCGTATTAGTTCTAGTTGCTCTGGCTGTAATAACAGGGTCCACTTATTTATTTTACACCAATGCAGTCAGTGACCAACAAACAGCATTGGAGTATCGACATCAAGCAGTTTTGTTATCTGAAGAGATGGAAACTGACTCCTCTGATCTGACCAACACCGTTCGTTTATATACCATGACAGGCGAGAAAAAATGGCGCGATGCCTATTTCTATGTGCTTGATAAAGCAGCTGGAAAAGTTGCCCGAAAGGATGGCACTACGATTGCTTTTTCCGAAAAAGTAAAGGCTATGAAGTTAACAAAGGAAGAGGAAGGTCATTTACTTCAATCTAAAAAAGAGTCAGATGGTCTAGTAGTGATTGAAGTAGAAGTCATGGACGCCGTAGACGCTCATGCAAAGAAATATGGTTATGGTAAAGAATACCTTGTTAATAAAACGGCGGCCATCGATGCTCAGGCTTTGAGGCTTTTTGATGACGAGTATTACTTATACTTGGGCAAAATTGCTGCTGAAATTCAACAATTCAATACCTTATTATTTGAACGAGTCGATCAACAAATAAGTGACTCTGGTTCAAATGCTAATTTTATGCAAGCCGTCTTTTTTGCAAGCTTAGTTGCGTTAGTGGTGGTGATGCTAGCCCTTATTTTCTATATCAATCTCTTTTTAAAGAAAAAATTAGGGGGAGAACCTTCAAGTCTTTCTGAGATTGCACGAAAAATTGCAGAAGGAAACTTGGCTATTGCTGTAGAAGTTATTCCAGGTGATCGTGAAAGTTTGACCTTCTCTATGTCTATCATGCAAAAAAACCTAATCGATGTGGTGAAGGAAATTCAAGTCAATGCGTCGCAGATTTCTTCAGCAGCGTCTCAGGTTAATGGAACAGCAAATTCATTAAGTCAGGCCACCAGTGAACAGGCTGCTAGTGTCGAAGAAACTAGCTCCTCAATGGAACAGATGGGCGCTTCGATTAGTCAAAATAGCGAAAATGCTCAAACAACCGACAGAATTGCCAGTGAATCGGCCACTGCCGCAAAAGAAGGAGGGAGAACCGTCACTGGCACCGTCCAGGCAATGACTCAAATAGCCGAGAAGATAACGATTATTGAAGATATAGCTTATCAAACCAATATGCTGGCACTAAATGCTGCTATTGAGGCAGCTCGAGCAGGTGAGCATGGTAAGGGTTTTGCTGTCGTCGCTGCTGAGGTTCGAAAATTAGCTGAGCGCAGTCAGCTGGCAGCTTCAGAAATCAGCTCCTTGACCGGAGACAGTGTAAGTATCGCAGAGAAGGCGGGTACATTGCTTGAGAGAATGGTACCTGATATTTCCAGAACAGCTGAACTAGTGCAGGAAATATCTGCAGCATCTGAAGAACAATCTAGCGGCGTGGGACAAATTAATAACGCGATGCAACAACTCGATAAGGTAACTCAGCAGAATGCCGCTAGTTCCGAAGAGCTGGCAGCGACAGCTGAAGAGATGCAGTCACAATCTGAAAATTTACAAAGAGCAGTCAGTTTTTTCCAATTATCAACACAGCCTTCCGAAAAAAGACAAGTTTCATCAGGAACTCCAACTAAACCTACTGCTACTACTGCTACTGGTGCTACTGGTGCTACTGGTGCTACTGGTGCTACTGGTGAGGATGATATTGATGAATCGAGATTCAAACGCTTTTAAAATTTAAATAAGGAACAGAATCGGTATGGCATTATTTTCCAGTTAGCCTCCGAATAACTGACACAGAGCCTTGTTGAACCTACTTCTGTAATTCAGTTGGGCTCATGGATTAATCCCAAACATGACTCTACTCAACTTGTCCTTTAGATTGAGTAAGTTATTCCGAAGCTCGGCAAAAGGAGTTGGAGTCCTCCAATATGATTTGTAGTACTTGATCGGAACAATGCTAAAGAATACCTTGAGAAGTCTAATTTGAGTAAAACTAAAAACTGAAGTATTCAGTCAGAATTTTATTAAAAGAGCGTTTATCACGATAGCCATTTGACTAAATAGCATCGTCATTCCGATGTGTTTTTTAGCTGGAATGAGAAGAAGTCGAATCACTGCAAAGCTCTCTAATAGAAAAAGAACACTAACTTGTCTATTAATTACTATAACTCTCAATTACCTTCTGTATTGTGCCATCTTGCTTCATGCTTTCTATGGCAATATTTATTGGTGCCACTAATTCTGGCCGAGAGCTATGAACACGTATTTTCAGGTCTGAACGATTTATGACAGGTCCAGTTTCAACAGTTATATTTCGCTCTTTTAATACTTTATTGTTCTTGAGCACATAAGCAAGTTCAACTCGGTCAATAATACCTGCATCGGTTCGTTCCAAGGCGACTTTTTGTATTTGTGAAATATTATCGCCACTATCGCTTCGAGTGAAAAATTCACTTCCAACATAACCATAACCCCGTACCGTGGAAATAAATTTACCCTTTAAATCTTCAAGTTTATTAAACTCAAAAGACTTACCAACAGGAAAAATTAGCACCTCTTCAACCGTCAATAACGTATTAGTCCATAAGGAAACTTCAGCTTGATCTTTGGAGGATCTCCAAGCTTCATTCACACAACACTCAATTTGTACGTCACCTTCTAGAAATCTGTATTGAGCTCTTTTAGGTGGAAAAGGCTTGTCCGCCATTAAAGATAAATCAATACGCTGGTCAAGCTGGAGCATAATATCATTCAAAATACCGCTTACTTGACCGGATTGAATAATCCAGTAAGGGCTCCAGTTTTCGTCGGTTATAGAATACTTAAGCGTGTCCGAGGAGGATGAAACAGATGTGAAGATTAATAAGCATAATAAAAACAACTGCTTAATTACTTTATACATGGGCCTAACCTTCTATTTCAAGAGTAATAAATGTCTAAAGTATAGCAGTAATTTAAGTGGTCACTTTTAAGTCCCGTTCATCAAAACTTTTTTGTTTTTGCCTCCTTATCTAATAAAATCAGCGACATTTGCTAATAAGTTGCTTTAGTTCTGGTATGCAAGAACCACAATTCGTACCAGCTTTTATAGACTCTCCTATTTGCTTGGTCGTATGACAACCTTGCTCGCGAATCGCTTTCTCTACGGTTTTTTCTCCCACGCTATAACAGGCACAAACTATCGCACCAATATCTTCACCAGCTGGCGCGTAGCCGCTTAGCAGGGCATGTCGCGCGCGAATGGTCAGTGATGATTGTTCAAACTGCATGGCTAACCAAGTACGCTCGGGTAAATCTGTATTTGACGACATAAATGCGACGCCTTGCAATTGACCACCTTTATTAATTAACGCCAAGCGGTATAAATCACTGCCAGCGTCTTGGTAGCTTAGTATTTCAAGCTGTTGGGCCTTGGCGGCAGCTTCATTTTTAATACCTAGCCAATTTAGCATTTGCGCTATAGGTCGCGTAACTTTTTCATTGTGAGCCAATTCATAACGGTATTGTTGCTTGCCTTTCACGCTTACTAAGTAATCAACTGCTGGCCAATCAATTTCTTCACGCGATAAGATAAACCCATGCCACTTTGCCTGATAGCCAAATACCTTTACTGGAGTGAATTTACTTTCAGGTTGCTTGGAAAACTCATCTACCACGGGATTTACAACACTATTAATTCGCCCTGTTTTGGATAACTGATTTGTCCAATGCATCGGCGCAAAAATATCACCCACTTTTACATCTGGAGTGATATTTAAGCGACCCATCATCTTGCCCCATCGACTGCTGACAGTGATTATTTGGCCATCTTTTAATTGGCATTGTTTAGCATCATCGCCATGCATTTGTACAAAGGGTTCGCTGATGTGCTGATTTAACTGTGGGGCCAGCCCCGTGCGTGACATGGTATGCCATTGATCACGAATACGACCGGTGTTTAAGGCGAGTGGAAATTCCTGAGAGGGTAAGTTTCTAGGTTGCTTGGGCGTAAGCGCTAAAAAATTGCTTTTTTGATTTGGAGTATAAAAACTACCTTTGCCAAAAAAACGTGGGCTGCCATTTGGGGTTTTCGCATTCACCGGCCATTGTATTGGTTGTAGGTTTTCATATTCTTCATTGCTGATATTTTTAAGGCCTGATATATCAAAATCACGGCGACGGCCCTGAGTATTATTTTCAAACCCAGAAAGCGCCGCATGCTCTCGAAATATATCAGCAGGTGTTTTAAAATTAAAACCTTGTTTAAATCCTATTCGCTTGGCTATTTGGCAAATAATCCACCAATCGTGTTTAGCTTGGCCTGCTGCGGGCAGCAAAGCGCGCTGGCGACTAATGCGTCGTTCACTATTAGTGACTGTTCCATCTTTCTCGCTCCAGGTTGTGGTAGGCAGTTTTACGTGGGCCAACTCCATAGTGTCGGTTTTTTCAATGCAATCACTGACCACAACCAAATCACACTTTTGTAAGGCATTTTTTACTTTATCAGCATTGGGCATACTAACAACTGGATTGGTCGCCATAATCCAAACCGCTTTAATTTTTCCTTCGTCAATGGCATCAAATAAATCCACGGCCATTAACCCTCGGTTTTGCGTAAGGTTGTCAGTGTTCCAAAAACGTTTTATGCGATCAAGATTATCGTCTGTAAAGTCCATGTGACTGGCTATTGTATTCGCTAGGCCACCGACTTCACGCCCTCCCATGGCATTGGGTTGGCCTGTCATGGAGAACGGGCTCATACCAGGTTTACCAATTCGTCCTGTGGCAAGGTGGCAGTTGATAATGGCGTTTACCTTATCAGTACCCGAACTACTTTGATTAACACCCTGACTGTAAAGCGTGACGACCTTTTCATTGTCGCTAAACCATTGGTAAAAAGTTTCCAGATCTTTTGACTTTATACCTAGAATACTGGCATTGGCTTTTAAATCACCGCTGCTTAATTGCGCGGTTTGTAAGCTTTGTTCAAAGCCTTGGCAGTAATTATTGATGTAATCTAAATCTAATTTATTATTTTCAGCCAAATAACTCAATAAACCGTTAAATAACCAAACGTCAGTGCCGAGATTTATAGGCAGGTGTAAATCGGCAATGTCGCAGGTGCTCGTTTTTCTTGGGTCAACAACCACAACTTTAACATGGGGGTTATTCTCTTTATGTTTTTTAATACGCTGAAATAACACAGGGTGACACCATGCGGTATTACTACCCACCAAAATAATTAAGTTGGCAAGTTCAAAATCTTCATAGCAACCCGGTACAGTGTCGGTACCAAAAACCCGCTTATGTCCCACTACAGAACTAGACATGCACAGGCGACTATTGGTATCCATGTTGCCGCTGCCGATAAAGCCTTTCATGAGCTTATTAGCAACATAGTAATCTTCACTTAATAACTGACCAGAGCCATAAAAAGCCACAGCATCAGGGCCGTGCTCTTTAATGATTTTTTGAAAACCGTCTGCTACGGTATTCAAGGCATCACCCCAACTGGCGGTTTTACCATGAACGACGGGTTGTAGCAGGCGTTCGTTTAATCCGATAGTGTCGGCCAAGGCACTGCCTTTACTGCAAAGGCGCCCATAATTGGATGGATGAGTCTTCAAACCTTGAATTGTTATGCTACGAGTATCGTCATTAACTTGTGCATCAACACCGCAACCCACGCCGCAGTAGGCACAGGTAGTATGTATATTCCGAAGAACAGTATTGTCAGTGGATGAGCATTTATCGCTAGCAATGACTGATTTGCTCATAGTATTTCACCTTCTAATACGTGTTCATTTTGGCTTAATTCATCACTTCTCTCGTTGCTTTTCTCGTCACATAGAGCACGGCCAAACATCAAGAAAGGGCGTATCGCATCAAGTTCTTTTTTTGCATCAAGCAATTCATTATAAAAAGCGCCTTCTTGTGTTTCACCATACAAAACGGCCCCAATGAGAATGTTATTTTTTAATACCAGTTTTTTGTAAATACCCTGTTGCTTGTCCCTGTAATAAAGATATTCACAATCATCATTACCGTTAATGTCGCCCACGGAGAATAAATTAATACCCGTTACTTTTAACTTGGTAGCACTAGGTAACGTTTGATACTGTGCCGCCCCATGTTCTGATAGATGATTGGTGAGTACTTTGGCTTGCTCATAAAGTGGAGCAACCAGACCAAAAGTACCACCACGGTGCTGGATGCATTCGCCTAATGCGTAAATTCTGGGGTCGTAAGTTTGCAGGGTATCGTTAACAACAATACCTTTTTCGCAATATAATCCAGCATCTTGTGCCAGTTGCATATTAGGGCGTATGCCAATGGCCATAATGATGATATCTGTCTCTAAAGACGTACCATCTCTAAAATGAATTTTGGTGACGTTACCTAATTCATTACCTTCAATCGATTGGGTTTGGGCGTTCATTTTAAACTTTAGTCCGCGATCATTTAATTCTTCCTGCAGTAAGCTCCCCGCTTCGTGATCAAGTTGGCGATTAAGCGGTACGACATTACTGTGTACAACGGTCACCTCCATGCCCCGCCCGCATAACCCCATGGCAGCTTCTAAGCCTAGTAAACCTGCACCTATGACCACTGCTTTTTTATGTCGATTGGAAGCGCGAATCATTTTTTCAACGTCGCTGATATCCCGAAAGCTCATCACTCCATTTAAGTGGGTTCCTTCTATAGGCAATATAAAGGGTTTTGATCCGGTAGCGATAATAAGGCGGTCATAGGGGATTTGATGGCCATCTAATGTGGTCACCATTTTTTGTATACGATCTACCTTGATAATAGCTTTCTCTTCACCAACATGAAGGTCAATACCATGTTGTTCGTACCAAGGACGATCCAGAACCATAATTTCTTCGAGGGTTTTTTCTCCGGCCAACAAAGGAGAAAGCATGATTCGGTTATAATTTCCGTAAGGCTCGTTGCCAAATACTGTAATGTCGTATTTATCCGGGCTACTTTTCATAAGTTCTTCTAATAACTTAGCGCCAGCCATTCCATTACCAATTAATACTAATTTAGCTTTCATGAAGGCACACCCAAGTAGTTAATAACGCAATACGGTCACAGCAAAGTACGTACCAAGTGGGTGTTAACTGGTAACAGCAAGGGATTAGAGATAAATACAGAACTATATAGGTTGTTTATGTGGCGGAGTCGCATTGTTTTGGTGCGTATTATTTATATGTAAACAGAGCCTGACCTGCCATTCTCTTTCTCTTGCCCCGTTAATGTCACTCAGGAGTTGCGCATTCTGGGTTGTGGGGCATAGCACTACATCTAATTTTCCACATTAGTTTAAGTAATTTAGGGTCGTAAACGCCTGCTAGTTTCTGCTTTTTGCGAAAACGTCTAGAAACTTTTTCTATTCGATCTCTTTTTGTGTCAGTTAACGCAAAATTTTGAATTTCTAATTTTTCAGTGCTCTTTTTTCTCATGCTATCTACATAGAAATTATAACTTTCTCCCATAGATAGAGAAATAAAATCTGATGAGAACCTATCTGTGTGAGTTACAACCTGGAGCATAGATAATGAGATTAAATGACCCAAAGCGACATATTTTTTGCTCTCTTCAGGTTCAATATTGGAAAAATCCATAGTATTTGTAACTAAAGAATCTATTCGAATTTCATCTGAATTAAATAACTTTTCATTATCTAACTTTAATGGATGAGTACCGAGTAATTTTAACCAATTGAGCATTAGAGGATTACTACCGGCATAACCAATCGATTTATTTTCCAGAGTTATGAGTTGGACATTTTTAGGTATCATTAATACAAACTGATTAAAACCTCGTATAAAAAAACCTGTCATTTGATATTTATCATTTTTTAGTATCTTTCGGGCTTTTGGATTAACTAAAGTTTTTAACATCGTATTTGTTTGCTTTAAGTCTCGGACTCCACCAAAAGCACTTAATGTAAATGACGGCAGTTCAAACTTCAGTAACGTTTCATAATCAGTAATCAAAAATGCACACGTACCATTCTCAAACTGCTGAAGAGCCTCTTTCTTGCTCTGTGTATGTATTAGTGGTTCACGATTTGTTAGAAAAACAGATGAAAGGTAATATTTAAGAAAGCCTTTGAAAGAATCTGAAGTACCCAATGTTTCAGGAATACAAACCTTTTCATATTCAATTCTGAAAGTAGCATCAGTAGAGGCTTTTTTATAGTTAAGTTCAGCTTTAGGTTTGGGAGTGATGGATTCTCGATCTCGATAGTCAATTAAATTATCATCATAAGGCTCTTCAATTGGCTCTTCTTTTTTAAAGCTAAATTTTAGTTTCTGTGTTGAGGATGGGGGGATATGAACAGTTTTATCCGTTACCTGATTTTTCTTTTCTGTGGTCTTACTAAATTGCCCTTCTTTACGTGCTAGGTTTTCAAGATTGTGAATTTTTGCATTCGCTAGTCGCAATTCCTCTAATGTATAAAGTAACGATAGGGCTAAGAAAGCAACAAAGATCGTTCCTATAAAATAACGAGTTTTTGAATTTGAATGAACTATTTTGTCTTTTTTAGACATATTATCAGTTGGCACCTTAGCTTCTGCCGATATAGCAGCCTCTGATAGTTCATCAATAAGGTTTTCAAAATCCTTTTTACTCATTGGCAATATCACCTATCAATTAAAGACAGCTTAAAAAGTTAACATCTATGCTAAGGAGTCTCAGTGAGGTAAATCTAAAAATGTAGTATCTCTCAAGTATATTTAAGATAAATTAGTACAAGTGGATCCACTCAAGTTGACTGAATATCCTTTAGGAATACAAGGTCTAAATTCAGATGGGTTTTAGTAGCTATCAAATCATCAATAGCCACTTACTGATATGCGCTACAATAATGCCAAGATAGTTACCGAGCGCATAACCGATAATGGCCGCAGCAAACCCTGGTAATAAGACTTCACGAT
This sequence comes from uncultured Oleiphilus sp., assembly GCA_913020495.1. Classification (GTDB taxonomy): domain Bacteria; phylum Pseudomonadota; class Gammaproteobacteria; order Pseudomonadales; family Oleiphilaceae; genus PZPK01. The sequence continues at coordinate 27,223 of CAJWBJ010000034.1, read as the reverse complement.
TTTTAAGCGCGCCTGAAATAGCAGGAATAAAAGGCACGGAAAGAATCGCTGCTGAAGAAGTAATCAGGAAGGTATCTGTGTCTATCTTATTTAGCTTACACAAAATGGCCTGTAGGACTAATGAGCCAATGAGTACAAAGGTAATATACGCCGCCAAAGAATAATCCAGCGCCATTAAAATTTTGATATCTGTCATGCTGCCAGCGGTAAAGCAAAACACCAGAATTAAATACATTCCCAGTTGAAAACTATTCGCTAAGCCGCGGATTTTAGGAATAAATGAACAGGCTAAACCCAAGCTTGTAATAGCGATAATTGTGACTGTTGATTTCATACCTTCAGGTACAATGCTTGCAATCACCAGCGAAAGCCCAACCACTAAACCTGAACATAATAGTGACAGAAAAGTTTGCGATAGTTTTGCTCGCTCAATGAGTTTCTTATAACCATTTGCTGTTTCATCAGCCATGTGATCCATGTGGCTGAGATCATCATCTGCCGTATTGAGTGGTTTATTTTCATAAGGCCGCAAAAACAAACCAAACAAACGCTGGCCAATCGACATCACAAAAATCAAATATAGCCCTGAAAAAATAATGTCATAGGAAACCATCGTAATAAAAATGGATTCATCACCATTAATTGCAGTTTTAATGGCAGCCATATTAGGACCACCACCGGTATACGCCCCTACTGACATTCCAGCAATTTGCCACACTGAAGCAAGTTCATCATTAAACAGTAGCGCACCGATAATGCTAATCACAATCACTGAAAATAAAGCGAGGAACATGCCTTTTAAAGTATCACCTGCCATCGTAAACGCACTTTTCACATCCATTGAAAAAACCAGTAAAGGTAATGCTAAGGCAATACTAATTTCAGACACATTACTTTGAACAGATTTAACTAACTCAAATGAAAAAAGTTGGGGTAGATCTACTGTAGAGGCAATCGTAATTCCACATGCGAATGATAGTACCACCACCCCTAGTTTTTCCAACAAGCTAAAACGCTGACACAGAAAAATTAGTAAAATAGGCGTTAAAATATAAATAAGCGTGAGTAACATGGGGTTCTATTCCGGTGAGTTGTTTGTTTTTATGCTGGATGTGGTTTCTAATTTACAAGGCTCAAATACCGACCACCAATCAATAATTCTTCCATCGTCATAAACCGCGACTTCACCAAACTGTAAAAAGACGGCTTCACTCTGAGTCGGCCTGAAGAACATAAAATCATCCATTTTGATATCGCAGTTTTTTGGCAGATCATACATTTCCTGATTGCTGGAATGACCAAAAATTCCGGAACATTTGCTACCTGAGGGGTAACAAGGTTTTGCCAACCAATTTCCGCCATAAATAAAACAGGACTTACTAGGAAGGACGCCGAAAGTATGCATTAATTTCGATAGTTTTTTTGCCATCGGTATTTCAGGTTTATCAATTACTTTCAGTACTGGCGTCGCAATAAAGGCCGCGTTTTTATGATGTTTTAGGCTTGGTACATCAAAATCAGTGGGCTTTACCAATGCCGATGCCGTGGCAATTTCATTCATAATATCCGGTTGGGTATATAAAGGATAAGTGCTACTGCCCCCCGTATTAAATGTTAAGTTAGTTAGTGCTTCCTCACCCATAATATCAACAATAGAATACTTGAATGCACGGTAATCTGTTTTTACTTTTCTAAAAGCTTTTTCGCTACCACCAAGGAAAACAGGAATTTTACCAATATGTGGCTCATAGCCCATCAAACCCGATAAACGTAATGACTTGGATTTATCAATCAACGTTAATGCCTGTCGATAAACGTCATCGCACTCAAAACCACCACGATGTAAACCAATATCAATTTCTAAATTGATATTGAATACCAAGCGTAGCTCTTTCGCCAAGCTTTCATATTGTTTTAACCGTTCTAAGTTATCGACTAACCACTGTAACTGTCTGGATTGATTAAACCGGATATTTTTTTGTTTTCGCCACTGATAAAACAGGCGAACACTATGAATAGGCATTGGTTTGCCAAGAAGAATATCCACCTTCGGAATCGACTCAACCACATGCATTAAAAAAGGCATATGAAAACTCATCAATTTATGAGTGCCTGTTCGTGCCATGATGTACTTCAACATGGGCAAAGACGGTAGTGACTTAGCGACAATACGGTAATCAAAACCACGATCAATCACTGACATAAGCTGATCAATATTATGATCCAAGCGTTGTTTATCAACGACAAGCGTTGGCTGATAAGCGCCAACTTCAGCCAGCGCTTGGCTAATCTTCTTAAAATAAGCCTCATCAGAGGACGTTTGACCTAACATTTTTACTTTACCTTGAAACAAAACATCGAAGTGCCTACAGCATAACAAAGTAATATTCATCTACAGAGTACACAAGTATCAGCTTGTTTAATCTACAAGCTAATAATTACAAGCAGACGTAATCTGTCAATAATACTTTTAATTCGCAATGTTTAATCTGGCCATCAGGGGTCGTTTTCAAGATTCCGGTGTATTTTTGTGACCGAGAGTCACAAAAATAGTTCATTTATCGTATACTCTTAGTTCTGGTAAACAAAGACCTTATTTTCCCTTCAAAAAAGTTCTTTTTATTGTCACATAAGTCACTCAATATTTTACGTATACAACTGCGAGGCAGAATGAACCGATCTCTTATTCTTTCAATATCTTTAGCCGCTTTGGCATTTATCTGGATTCTATCCGGCTCACTATCGAATAATAGCGAAGAAACAAACCTACAAGATTCAGCGCTTACCAGCAGTGATCATTCGAGCCCTAGCTTTAAAGTAAAAGTAGAACAGATCGAAGCCAAATTAATGCTTGATCGTATTGACCTGCAAGGTGACATCGAACCTGCTAGAGAAATTGAAATCCGAGCAGAAACCGATGGCACTATCACGTCCCTGGAAAATAAAAAAGGTACCCGTATTACTCAAAACCAAAAGATTCTCACGCTTGCAATGAATGATCGGCAAGCTCGCTTAGCTCGAGCGAAGTCAGAATTAAAAGTACGAAAAGCAGACTTAAAATCAGGTTTGAGCTTAAAGGCGAAGAAATTACTGTCTGAAAACCAACATCTACAAAATGTCTCCAATGTGGTCGCGGCCACTGCAGAAGTGAAAGCAATAGAAATAGAAATAGAACACACCTCTGTGACCGCAGCCTTCAACGGTGTATTGAATGAATTGCACGTTGAACTGGGCGATTACGTCTCTTCTGGCACCCCACTGGCAACACTCGTCGACGATCAATACATTACCATTAGTGCCGACGTACCTCAGCAACATATTGCTAAATTAAAAATTGGCCAAAAAGTCAGCGCAACACTATTAAATGGAACTCAGTTCGAAGGCGACATTTTCTATATTTCCAGCTCAGCTGACACTAACACCCGTACATTCCGTATTGAAGCAAAAGCCGCTAACACAATGGGTATACAACGTTTTGGCCAGAGCGCTCGCGTTAGTATTTATATCGGCGAGCAGTTCGCTCATAAATTATCGCCTTCATTATTAGGCTTAAACAGCGAAGGCTCATTACAAATAAAAGGCATCGATCAAGACAGTCGAGTCATTACCCAAACCGTCGAAATCATTCGCAGCGAGAAAGACGGCATCTGGTTAGCTGGACTTCCTAAGCAATTTAATCTGATTACCGTCGGTCAGGGCTTCGTCTCTAAGGGTGATGAAGTCAATGCTATTTCCGATGAAACGCCTTCAAACGCAAATGAACACGAGGCGTCTTTATAATGAGTCACTCAGGATCAGGCGCTACATCCAACCCTGTTGATTGGGCCATTCATCGCCGCAGAGCAGTTTTACTGGTATTAGTGTTTTTATTTATTAGCGGGATTGCGGCCTACAATTCGATTCCAAAAGAAGCAGAACCTGATATTGCCATCCCGATTATTTATGTTTCTATGGCTCATGAGGGGATTTCACCCGAAGACGCCGAGCGTCTCTTGGTGCGCCCAATGGAGAAGGAACTCAAATCAATCGAAGGCATAAAAGAAATGAGTTCGGTGGCCTCTGAAGGGTATGCTTCAGTGACGTTAGAGTTCGATGCAGGCTTTGATAGCGACACGGCATTGGATGATGTTCGAGAGAAAGTAGACCGTGCAAAAGTAAAACTACCGGCCGACAGCGATGAGCCTGAAGTTAATGAAGTGAATGTATCCTTGTTTCCTGTACTTAGTATGGGCCTTGCCGGCCCCATTCCAGAACGACAATTACTTTATATTGCCAGAAATTTAAAAGACGACATTGAAGCGCTTCCGGGTGTTTTGGAAGTAGATATTGGTGGTGATCGGGAAGAAGTACTCGAAATTCTTGTCGACCCGCTAGTGCTGGAAACCTACAACATCGACTTTGAAAATGTCTTAATGATCGTCACCCGAAATAACCAATTGGTCGCTGCTGGTGCTATTGACAGCGGGCATGGTCGGATGGTGGTAAAAGTCCCGGGGGTAATTGAGGGTCTTGAAGATATCATGTCTCTTCCGGTCAAAGTTGTGGGGGATACTGTTGTCAGCGTTCGAGATGTCGCAACAGTACGCCGAACCTTCAAAGATCCACAAGGTTTTGCTCGGGTAAACGGCGAGCCATCACTATCACTGGAAATAAAAAAACGCGTCGGCTCTAATATCATTGAAGTCATTTCTCAGGTTAAAGCCATCGTTGCTGAGAAAAAACCTTTTTGGCCAGCCTCGCTGGAACACACCTACATTCTTGACAAATCCAGCGAAATTATCGAAATGCTCCAAGACCTGCAGAATAACGTTTCCAGTGCCATCATTATGGTTATGATTGTCATTGTTGGCGCACTTGGTTTGAGGTCATCCCTATTAGTGGGTTTGGCCATTCCAGCATCCTTTCTTACCAGCCTATTAATTATCAACCTGATGGGACTGACCTTAAATATCGTCGTACTTTTTAGTCTGATTTTAGTCGTAGGCATGCTGGTTGATGGGGCAATTGTGGTCACAGAATTAGCTTCGCGAAATCAAGACCATGGTATGAGTGCTGAACGTGCTTTTTCTAAAGCGTCTAAACGCATGGCTTGGCCGATCATCGCTTCAACGGCCACCACATTAGTCGTATTTCTACCGCTGATTGCCTGGCCAGGAACTGTAGGCGAGTTTATGAAATTCTTGCCGATTACCGTGATGATTTGTTTAACAGCCTCTCTGGTAGTCGCATTAATATTTCTGCCTGTATTAGGCTCTTGGTTAGGTAAGCGTCCCGTAAGCAAACAAATTGTGCAACAATCTTCTGCACCTAAGAAAACAGGCACTTTGATGTCGGTGTATGCCAATTTATTACGCAAACTCCTGCACCACCCGGGTAAGACCTTGGCGGCATCATTGACTGTGATTGCTTTGAGTTACGTAAGCTATTCAATGCTCGGTAAAGGCGTTGAATTTTTTCCTGAAGTTGAGCCAAAAACAGCACAGGTTCTGGTACATGCGCGTGGTGATCTTTCTGTCTATGAAAAAGATGAGCTGCTAAAAAGCGTAGAACAACGCTTTTTTGGTATGCACGAACTAGAGTCTGTTTATGCCCGTTCTTTTAACCAGTCATTTAATGGTGTGGCTGAAGATGTGATCGGTTCAATTCAGTTCCAGTTTGTGGATTGGGATAAACGTCGTCCAGCCTCAGAAATACTGGCAGAAATGGCAACTATCACCCAAGATATTCCAGGCCTTAATCTTGAGTTCCGGAAAGCTGAAAATGGCCCTTCTGGCGGTAAGCCGATCAAGCTTCAAATCAGTGCCATGTTCCCAGATCATGCTGATGAAACCGTTGAAACCATTCTCGTTCAAATGAACAAGTTAGGGGGCTTTAAAGATATTGAAGATGACCGGGCACTGCCGGGAATCGAATGGCGACTTGAAGTTGATCGTGAAGCAGCTGCTCGTTTTGGTGCCGATATTGTGTTGATCGGCAGCGCGATCCAGATGATTACCAATGGCTTTCGAGTAGCCAGTTTCCGCCCAGACGACACCACAGAAGAAGTCGATATAAATATCCGGTTCCCCAACCAGAAACGTACTTTAAACCAGTTTGATAATTTCCGTATATCAACCAATAAGGGCATGGTGCCTATCAGCAATTTTGTTGCGCTTAAACCCGCACCAAAAACAGGTACGATCAAACGTGTCGATAGCAAGCGAGCAATTACGATCCAGGCTGACGTTGATGAAGGACTCCTACCAAGTGAAAGATTGCAAGCATTACAAGCAGCATTTTCAGAAGCTGAGTTACATCCTGATGTACGCATTGTCGTCAAGGGAGAAGAAGAAGATCAGAAAGAAACCGCTGAATTCTTATCCAGTGCATTTTTACTAGCGATGTTTTTGATGCTGCTAATATTAGTGATTCAATTCAATAGTTTTTATCAAAGCTTCTTGGTTCTCAGTGCCATCATATTTTCAACCGCGGGTGTTTTACTCGGATTATTAGTTACTGCTCAACCTTTTGGCATTGTGATGGTCGGCTTGGGAATTATTGCATTAGCCGGCATCGTGGTGAATAACAATATCGTACTCATCGATACCTACAATGCTTATATGAAAGATGGCTATTCCGCTTATGACGCAGCATTGGCGACGGGGGAAATTCGATTACGCCCTGTTCTGCTGACAGCAGGCACAACTATTCTGGGGCTTGTACCGATGGTCATGGCGATGAATATTGACTTTATTAATAGAGGAGTAGCTTTTGGCGCACCATCAACGCAATGGTGGACCCAATTATCCAGTGCAATTGCCGGAGGTTTAGCCTTCGCGACAGTACTCACACTACTTCTAACGCCCTGCCTTTTGGTTCTGGGCGCCAATGTAAGTGGGTTCTTTAGAAAGAAGTTTGGTAATTCAGAATCTGATTTCCCCGAACTTGAACCAGTCTTTGTGCCAAATGAATCTGAGAAACTCGTCCACGCACATAAAGAAGCTGACCACTAATGTTGGTAAATACGAGTAGATAGTTTTTCACGATTAAAAGCTTTTTGATCTCTCAGGTATGCTCTATCGTTTCGGACAAAACTAAACTCTCTGTCATTCCGGTGGTCAAGGTGGATTGCGAAGCAAGAGAGGGCCGCCTAGGCGGTTTTTGTGCCGGAATCCATTTTTTAAAACAATGGATCCCCGATTAAACACTTCAGGGATGACAAAGTAGAGTAGTTACACAAATTGATTTGATTAAAAGGATTTAAGGGCACACGCCGCATTGCGCCAAACCCTTTTCAAGTGCAGTCTTTATTTCCTCAGGCATTTTTGATGGCGAGCCTCTTTTTAAGTCAATACACGCAAAACCCATTTTTGCCTTGAGGATAGTTTTAGCATCCAACAGCCGAACAAGTTGAAAATGCCGATCACATTGAAAACGCCGATCACTTGAAGTGACCCATGTTCCTAAGATTAATTGGTCACCCTTATAAGACGCCGATAAATAATCAATTTCTGTTCTAATGATGGCTAAAGCTCTACCCAGTTTCTCTTTTACTTCCCAACCACAACCCAAGGTGTCCATATGCTCCCAAGCGATGCCTTCCAACCACTCAAGGTAACGCACGTTATTCGTATGCCCAAGTCGGTCAGTATCTTCAGCAGAAACCACAATTCCCTGTGTATGCGGGTTTGGCCATTGCCAATTGAAGTCTTGATGGGCCATCGTTAGTTTCTACCTTTTTTATCACCGCTGTTAACACTGTTATCAATTACCTTGCGTGCTCACTAATTAAGCGTACAAATTGTGGTATTAACTGTTCAGGTAAGTCATGTCCCATTTTAGGAATAAGTCGAAATTTAGCACCATTAACTTGCTTTGAAATAGCTCGACCACATGAAGGTCTCAATAAAGGATCACTCCCTCCATGAATGACCAATGTGGGTGCTACAATATGCTGAATTGTTTTTTCTAAACTTCCGGTCGCCAGTATCGCTTGTATTTGCCGTATAGTCCCGCCAGGAGAGTAACTACGCAAATAATTCGCTTCCATCAAGGCACGAATATCGGCAGAAGGTGTGGGATAACCCGGACTTTGTACCACCTTCCAAAAATGCTGCCATCGCTTCGTCACCGCTGCCATATCATTCCCCGCTTTACCAGTCTGACCAAGTTTCAGCATTAAGCTCAGTTCAGGCATGGGTAAACCCGGTGCATTGGTTGATGACATGATGGTGGTTAAAGTACGCACTTGATCAGAGTAATTAGCAGCAAGTAATTGGCTAATCATGCCCCCCATCGAAACACCAACAATATGAGCGTGCTCTATATCAAGCGCTGATATGAGATTGGCCGTATCATTAGCCATATCATGTAAGGTGTAATTTGCCTCGGGGTGCCGACCAAGTTTATGGGCCAGATACGCCAAACGCGTATTAACCCGAAACGAAGAACTGGCTTTGTGAGATAATCCTATATCACGGTTATCAAATCGAATTACCCGATAGCCCTGCTCCGCTAATCCGTCTAACAAAGATTCCGGCCAATGCGTCATTTGGCAGGCTAGCCCCATGATGAGCATAATGGGTGGCCCTAATGGATCGCCGCGCTCTTCAACACAAAACCTCATGCCTTTAACATCGACAAAAGATTGCTTTGCTTGATAACGCGAAGGGGTTTCAGACTGTAAGTTGATTGCTGTGGTCATGTTGCTATCTTCCTGTTGCTATCTTTCTATTGCGACCCTAGTTTGCCGGGCTTTCTAAATGCGGTTTCGTCAATGTAGACTGAGCATCTAATTGGTAGCGGTTTGCTCTTAAAAATGTGCCCAAATCATTAAAACGAATACCTTGCGCGCGCATCACCCGATGAGCCACAGGTGCCGTAAGTTGACGGATATAAAAGGGTTCAGCAACCACAAAATGGTGGATGCCATGCGTGCTGCCAAAATTGAAACAAAACAATTGAAAAGGCCATAAGAACCAAGCATTTAAAATCTGCGTTTGCTGGCCTACAGTTTTAACATCACCATAATAATGCATGTTAGAACTGATAAAATTTAAGCAAAAAGAACGCAAATAAAATGGCCCAACTAACACAACAACAATGTTATTAATGTAGCTCATAAGCGTTAATGCCTGTTCTGACCACCCCCAAGTACCAAGGCTATCAAGGAGATGAAAAAATAAGAAGCCATACCAAGTCATCGCACAAAGAATAGCAAAAGGAGCATTTGCAATCATGATTCTTAAAATATGGTTCAGCTTTTTTCCTCTTGGTCCCTCTATTAAAACAGCGATAATATTGCCAACAAAAGTATCAAACATGATGAAGAAACGCACCCAACTATAGTGTCGGCCATTGCCAATACCTCGCTCTTCAATATCTTCTGAGGTGCCTGAGGTTTTATGATGTAAAAAATGCAGCCGACGTCGAATCCAAGGATTGATCGTGCCGGGTCTAAATACCCAAACAATCAAAAGCATTAAGTTATGCACAAATCTATTTTTTTTGAAGTACAACTTGTGTATGAGGTCATGCTCTAACTCATGTAATAACGATGTCAGCATGGCGACAACCGGAATACATACCCAAGCACTAATCAATCCTAGTAAATACAAGCATGCTGTCATCACAATACCTAGAACAGAAAAAACCAGTATCGACATTCCAATAATATCTTGATGCTGCAACCACGGATAAGTCACTCTTAACTCATCCCCTCTATCACGAATGACCTTTCTGATAAGTGCATTACTTTCAATGCTGGATAACTTTTTTTCTGGCTGACTCGTACTCGTTTGAATCACTTTTAGGCCCTCCTGCCTCATGCGCCCAACTTAAAGCGTTGGCAACTTCTTCACTTGCTATTTTTACTAAATACTAAAACCAAGCTACTAATCAGGCCATATATCAATAGTTAATTGACCTAATAAATACAAAATTTGACCTAATAAATCATTTACTGCATATTTAGGCTGGCTTTACTCTTAGAGGATTTACCTAACATGTCCATTTTTGAACATCAGGCAATTTACCCCAGTGCAGAGCTGTTTCTGATAAAAAAATTTATGCACACAGAAGGTTTTCAAGCGCAACAATGGTTATTAGGGACAGGTTTGTCGATAAACGCGCTTAAGAACTCAGAGACCTTAGTGTCATTACACCAATTCGATATTATCTATCGAAATGTATTCCGCTTAGTTCAGTCACCCGATATTGGGCTTCGCTTTGGAAAAGCTCTCAATCTTTCTCGTTGGGGAATGCTCACTCTGGCACTCACGGCAGCTCGTTCATTAGGCGCCGCATTACAAACGGCAAATCAGCATCGATCACTGATACGAAGTCGCTTTAATCTTGAACCAGAAAAACACGGTGATATGATCAAAATTAGTGTCACACAACGAAGTTCAATGCCCTTCCCTGTCAATGAAGTCTTTGCATTTGAAATGTTGATTTCATCACTTGCTCGTCAAATTAACGATTTATTAGTCACGCCATTTTCATTTAGTAAAATTCAATTGCATTACCCTGCACCGCAGCATTTTCGCCACTATGAAAAATACTGCGGGTGCCCAATTGAGTTCGGCATGCCCATCAGTGTGCTCTGGTTGCCAGAAAAAACCATGACCAGTTTATTGCCCCTTGCGAATCAGATGACGGAGCAACAAGCGCTTAATATTTGTGACTTGGAAATGCAGCGTGTCGATAAAATCCAGAAAGGTGATATTCGTTGGTTAGTCAGCACTGAACTAGCAAAAAGTCATGAGCTGCCCATCACTTTAGGCACCTTAGCTAAGCGACTTGCAATGAGTGACCGAACCCTTCGTCGACAATTACAGTCTGTTGGTACCAGTTACCGCGAGCTTTACCAACAGCACCAGCTTCAAATAGCGCTACAAGCTTTATCAAATACCCAAGATGAATTAGGCAAGATAGCCAAGATATGCGGATTTAAAGATGCGGCCAGTTTTCGCCATGCATTTTTGCGTTGGACGAATATGACCCCCAGACAATATCGAGGGCAATTTTAAATAATACGGTCTAATTCTAATAATTTACTAAAATACAATTACAGCAAACAAATTAGCGCCAAAGGGCAGCAATCATGATATCAAGACGTAAATTTATACAGCTATCAATGATGCTAGGCAGTAGTAGCCTGCTATCAGGTTTTTCTGCTAAAGCTTCCAATCTAACAGTTCAAAACCACTGGTTTATGCCAGAGGAAAGTGATCAACATGAACGAACCTGGATGTCCTTTATAGCTAGTTATGATATTTGGGAAGCAAAACAGGTACCTGAAGTACAGCGAAACTTAGCATCTATTGCCAAAGCTATCGCTAAATATGAACCTTTATCATTACTGGTCAGGAAGCAAGATGTGCATCTTGCCAAGAAGCTTCTTGCAGGCCTTGGCTCCCATAATTTTCCGATTGAACTCATTGAATTCAATATGAATGATCTTTGGATGAGAGATACCGGTCCCACTTTTGTTATCAACGCTAAAGGGCAAAAAGCAGCTGTTAATTTTAACTTCAATGGCTGGGGTGAAGACCAAGCCTATGAACTAGACGCAAAGGTCGCAGACTTTGTCGCGCAACAAGCTCAGGTGAAAATAATTAAGTCGAGCATGGTTTTAGAGGGTGGATGTTTCGAGGTCAATGGAGCGGGTACTGCCATCATGACAGAAAGCTGTATTCTTAATGATAACCGTAACCCTAATCGAAACAGAAAAGAACTTGAAGCTGAACTAAAGTCACTACTCGGCCTAAATAAAATTATCTGGTTAAAAGGTATTAAAGGCAAAGACATTACCGATGGACATACAGACTTTTATGCTCGATTTGCCAAACCGGGAGTCGTGATTGTAAGCCGTGACATGGATAAAGACTCTTATGATTACCAAATAACCCGAGACAATATAAAAATCCTTCAAGCCGCTACTGATGCCAAGGGTAAGCCTTTAAAATTAGTTATTCTTGATACGCCCTGGGATATTAATACCAAATACGGAACAAAAGATTTTGCGGCGGGTTATGTGGGTTATTATATGTGTAATGGCGCGATTATCATGCAGAAATTCGGTGATAAAAAGGCGGATAAGGCCGCTAAAACAAAATTAGCACAAGTATTTCCTAACCATCATATTGAACAGCTTTCTATTGATGGTATCGCCAGCGGTGGCGGGAGTATACACTGTACGACACAACAAGAACCCAAATTACACCAGCTAACATTTTAAACGCTGATGGAAGCTCTATAACAATCGAGTACTTCTACCAACCATAATGGTGTCCAATAACTTATGTCTTCATCAATCATCGCGTTCCTCGACTTCTTCGGCATTGCTGTTTTTGCAATTTCAGGAGCGTTAACTGCCGGTCATAAGAAACTGGATATCTTCGGCGTCATGGTTGTCGCACTAATTACTTGTCTCGGCGGCGGCACGTTAAGAGATTTGATTTTAGATGCTCACCCTGTGGTTTGGATTGAAAATACCGCTTATCTGTTTGTGGGTATTTTAGCCGCTTTTGCAACCTTCGTTGTAGTGCGTCTTCATCGAATGCCGATGCGTATGTTAGAGGTTTGTGATGCCATTGGTTTGGCTTTTTTCACAATTTCTGGCATACAAAAAGCGCAATCGCTTGGTTACAGCCCTGAGATCATGTTACTGATGGGGTTGATGACTGGGGTCGCGGGTGGAATCATGCGAGATGTTGTGTGTAATGAGATTCCGCTAATCTTTCACAAAGAAATCTATGCTTTGGCAGCGATTGCAGGTGGAGCATCATTTCTTGTTTTACAGCATTTTGGCTTCAGTTCAGAAGTCTCGATGATTATTGGCATGTTCACGATTTTAACCCTTCGCTTAACTGGAATATTTATGGGGCTAGCCTTACCCGCATTTCTGTTCAGTGAAGATGAGAGGGAGTAGCTAATTAAGACCCGTCATGAAGGTTAAATGTCAAACCTCCTTTTTACTTTAAAAAAGAGGAACGAAGCAAAACTTAATTTCCAAGTAAATTTAAATGAACCATTTGCTCAAAAAAGAGCAGGTGTAATGATCTTGATCAACAGAAATTTTCTCTGTTTTAAGCATAATACTATAAATTTGTATTATGGCTGGCTGTAACTTGTCGCTAGGAATACAACTCATAGATCAACAAAACTTGGAGAAGAGAATGGAATTTAGGCCTTGTACTGGAAAATGCACTGACGAAGGAACAAGCTGTGAAGGCTGCGGTCGTAGCCATGAAGAAATTGCAGAGATGAAACCCCTTATTTCTAACTTGGTAGCATTTGCAGAAAAAATGGGATATGACAATGTTGAAGAGTATGCCAATAGTGTTGCAGGAAGCATTAAGTACAAAATGAGCGAAGGCCATTAGTTCTTTGACAGTTAAATATGAATACACCGTATTTTTATATTTCAGAACATAGGACATGGGTTTAACAACATTAACCCTTCTCATTATCCGCAATAGCTATTTCACCTTCAATATTGAAATCATTCGTTTAATTTTGCATGTTGTCACCAGTGAACTTACTATTCTAATCTATCTTATAAAATGACTGACTAGCCAACTATCTAGAGTGTTAAAATGAGCAGAATATTATTTATATTATCAATATTTCTATTAGTGAGTTGTAGTGCATCACTCGATATTCAACTAGGCCCTGAAGTAAGTGTATTTCATAGCACTAACAATGAACTAAACAAACAGCTGACGCCTAATGACAATGAATACTTAGCCCTCGATAAATGGTTACAGGAACATAACACTGGTTGGCATTCTACTTCAGGTCGTTATCGCGGCGGTGTTTATTTAACTACTGAGAATTATGGTATTCAAATTACTAAAACTCATGTCATTCTATATTCAATTAAGTTGGCTAAACCAGAAGCAATTTATATTCAAGAACTTGGTAAAGGTGAGTTAAGTACGGTTAGAAACCTTGGTAATTAACCCTATCACCCACCTCGTCTTGCAGACAGCGACTCATGATTAGTCTTTTTAAACCCCGGCCTCTTATAGAACCAACGAGTGCAGACTGGATTTTTGAGGCTTTTGAATGGGCGCTACGCTATTTTGACCATGATGAGTTTTTTAACCGCAGCCGTTTAATACAGCCAACAAATGATTTTTTTGCTGGTAATGTGAATAGCATACATGACAAAGCAGAAAATATTTTTCGCCATACTCTCAATTATGCGGGCTTAACTCATTGGCCATTCCAGCTTCAAAAACCAGAACTATTCCAAGCCTTACCACCTCATCAATTAGCACTCAGTAGCGTACAAAGAAACTCCATTATTAAAAACCTACCTTCCATAGCCAGTGAAGCACCTCTTTTTATTAGCTATAACCCGCAACAAACATTAAAGCCCGAAGATTTATCTTCCACCTTTGCGCATGTGATGGCACAACATTTAATCGTGCAATCTCAACAATTTCCACCGGGTGGGCCTGAGTATTTCGCAGAAGGCTCTGAAGTATTAGCCATTTTTATGGGCTTCGGCGTGATGTTTGCTAATTCTGCCTATACCTTCAGAGGCGGCTGCGGTAGTTGTTACAATGGACAAGCTAACCGTCAAGCAACATTGTCTGAAGATGAAGTGATATTTTGTCTTGCTTTGTATTGCCGACTTAAACAAATCCCCACGGCTGAAGCGACTCGCCATTTAAAGAAACATTTGAAAAGTGGTTTTAAACGCGCACTCAGACAAATTAACAAACAGGCTGAAAGTTTAGATAAATTACTATCATTTGATAGAATTTAGGATCAAGAAAATCTTCTCGGTTTGAAGGCTTCTAATGATAAGAAATTGCGGATTGAATAGATGAACGAGTTTGAAATACATATTGGTTTAAGTAACCCTAAAACTCCAACCAATGTGGGGGCTGTATTACGAGCTGCCAGTTGCTTTCAGGCACACGCTGTATTTTATACGGGTGATCGTTATGACCGGGCAGCACGTTTTTATACCGATAGACAAGATACCGTTAGCTCAACCCCATTCACAGAAGTCAGCTGTTTATTAGAAAGCGCCCCTGAGAATACTAAAATTGTATGCGTTGAGTTAGTTGAAGATGCCGTACCATTACCAGAGTTCCAACACCCCAATAAAGCGTTTTATATCTTCGGCCCCGAAGATGGCACCTTAAGCCAGGAAATGATCGATCAGGCCGATTCGGTCGTTTATATCCCTACTGTTGGTTGCCTGAATGTCGCAATGACAGTAAACATCGTACTATATGATCGCTTAGCCAAATCGGCACAATCGATTGCCAGTAATGAGTTAATTTGCAAAAGTCGAAACGTAAATAATCGTGTAAGGGTAAAAACAGAGCTTACCAATATTCTATAGTTGGCAGGGAGTCATCATCTTATTTACACAATATAAAGTTAACTCAAAGCTCCCTGTTTTTTAATCTAAGTCCGGTAATGAAACGTCATTTTTTCAATAGAAGTTTTCAGAATCGGTTTCTCGGTTGTCACTTCAAATTCAAAAGTTGCCTTCCTAGTACCAGTCTTGACTCTTCTTTCATGTTGAACAAGGTCATTGTCCATAAATATTACAAAGAATGATATTTTTGGACGCATTGCTCCGACTATATCCATATCTAAATCAACAGCACCGTTAACTGAATATGTATTAGGGCCTGTTTCTTCTACAGAGTAAGAAATATGACCATCATCACCATACCTTATACGGCAGGTTTCTGTTTCAAATGTGCAGCTTAATTGCTTATAATTCTCAGATGTTTTACCAACATATTTTGGCGTCGAACACCCCTGTAAACCTATAAAAAAAATGATAATAAACAATACTTTATTCATAATGATCCTTACAACATTCATTTGATTCCTTGTCACTTGGATTCTACAGATTTCATAAACATTTAGGAAGAATATCATAATCATAATTAGGTTTAACTTAGACAAAAAATTGTTTACGTTTAGGCTTTATTTTGTATTTCCTCCATTTCAGTCGCTTGCATACATTTTCCCTGCTGCCAATTTTCTTGAAGCCTTGTTTTAAACTCCTTTATCTCATCTCTTTGCTGTAACAAGTGCTTCACCATGCTTTCAACTTCACTTAAGCGTGTATCTAACTGAGCTATAATTTTTTGATGATCAAGACCGTCGGTGACGCCCTGATCTGCCAAGACAACCAGCATATCATCCAAGCTAAAGCCTAAACGTTTCGCACATTGAATACTCGATAAGCGTTGTACACTCTGATCATTATAAGCTCGATAACCGTTCATACCTCGAACAGGTTTAGGCAATAAACCCTTTGTTTCATAAAAACGGATCGTATGCGCTGCGACGCCAGTTACTTTTGCTAACTCTCCAATTCGCATAATAACTCCTAAACATAAATGAAGACTTGACCTTAAAGTTAACTTTAATCTTATACTTTTGGAATATCCACTAACATCTTGTATCGGTAAACCTATGAATCACTCAGTTTTTGATGCCCTGACCTTGCCAAATGGTACGGTACTTCCCAACCGATTAACCAAAGCAGCCATGGAAGAGAACATGGCTATAACCGGGCATTTACCTGGCGAGCGTATTTTTCAACTTTATAAAACCTGGGCGAAAGGTGGTACAGGTTTGTTGATTACGGGCAATGTGATGGTAGATCATCGCGCCATGACCGGTCCCGGTGGAATTGTGCTCGAAGCAAATACGCCTTTAGAGCCCTTTAAAAAATGGTCAGAAGCGGGCCAAGAAAACGGAGCAAAAATATGGATGCAAATAAACCATCCCGGTCGACAAGTTTATGCCGCTATGGGTGGTCAGGTTTTATCACCTTCAGATATTGCACTGGATATGGGTAAACATAGCAATCTATTTTCTAAGCCCACGCCCATGAGCGAAAATGATATTAGTGAATTGATTCAACGTTTTGCTTCGACAGCATCACAAGCAGTAAAAGCTGGTTTTAACGGTGTCCAAATTCATGCCGCACATGGGTATTTGCTCTCACAATTTCTATCACCTCTAACTAACCGTCGTACTGATCAATGGGGTGGAAGTTTAGGTAATCGGGCACGTTTGTTATATGACATTGTCAAAGCCGTACAAAAAGTTGTTCCAAAAGAGACAGCGGTGAGCGTAAAACTAAATTCTGCCGATTTTCAGCGCGGTGGTTTTGACGCTGGCGACGCTCTTAAAGTAGTAGAAGAGTTAGGTAAATTAGACGTCGATTTAGTTGAAGTATCTGGCGGCAATTATGAAAGCCCTGCGATGCAGGGAAATAATGCTGATGACAGAACACTCGCGCGTGAAGCTTACTTTTTACCCTTCGCAAAAGATATTGCTAAACAAGCAAGCATGCCCGTTATGACCACCGGAGGCATTACTCGCTTAAAGGTGGCCCAAGAAGTACTTGATCAAGGTGTTGATATGGTGGGCTTAGGTCGTGCTTTGGCATTTAACCCTTCACTTCCGAATACGTGGCGAACATCTCCGGAGAACCTCGTTGATTTACCGGCCATTAAATGGAAGGATAAGACCATGTCTGCATTAGCGATGATGGCGATTACCAAGCGTCAATTGCGACGTATGGGGCAAGGGAAACGTCCCAAAATTAGTTCATCTCCTTTTTTCTCTTTAATCGCTGACCAAATGCGATTAAAAAAACTGACGAAAGTATATCGT
This sequence comes from uncultured Oleiphilus sp., assembly GCA_913020495.1. GTDB lineage: Bacteria > Pseudomonadota > Gammaproteobacteria > Pseudomonadales > Oleiphilaceae > PZPK01. Next base: position 9,568 of record CAJWBJ010000034.1, on the reverse strand, counting down.
AATCAATATCACCAAGCAGAATGAATAATTGTTTAAGCGACCTCTTCACAAGACACGCTCAATGACTTGTTCCACGCGAGTAACTGGTTTTATTATAGACATTATATTTGCCTGAAGGCTTAGACATTGGAATACGTTTTACTTCTTCTAATGTCTGCGCATCATAAATAATAAGCGCTCCCTCTTTATCCCAGATACTCATTAGAGCGTAACGGCCATCTTTAGTGAATTCGATGTGAGCTGCTGTTTTTCCAGGTACAGGTTTTAGTGTTTTAACAATTTCCAGTGTTGATTTGTCTATGACGTGCATGAGGTCTTTATTCGGTCCAAAAAAGACATCTACCCAAGCATAAGGTGTTTTTTCATGGCTACGCATGAAGAACCCTGGCCCCTTGGTTTCGATGTGTTTAACCACCTCCCATGTATCCATATCGATAATCGTGACTTTACCTTCTTTAAGATTTGGCGTGGCCATCACATCACGGCCTTTATATTCCCAAGTAATACCTGACCCCAAATGCGGCATCCCCGGTACATTTAAGCTACCAATTTCTTTGCGGGCATCTAAAGAAAGTACGATGCCATCACCTTTTCTGGACGCACCAAATAATAAGCTGTAATCCTGGTTGAAAAAGAAGTCGTCTAACAAGGCAGACACTTTAATTTTGCGAATTGGAAATGGCGCTGGCGTGACGACATCACCCGATACTTTATTGTAATCATGCTCCCAGCCTACGAAGCCTGCAGGAGGAGCATCTTGGTAATTGATTTCCCATACTTCTTCTATGTCTTTTAGTGCTGCGATGAAACTGTTTCTGGGTGGTGCATTGTAAACGGCACTGACCCGAGAAGTTTTTCCGTTTTTATCTTTAACATCGATCATTTTGATAGGTGATAGATCTTGGGTATCTAGTAACACCAAATTATTGGGCAAATAATTTGCTGCCATGAGGTACCTACCATCACTTGAAATTGCAATGTTACGTGTATTGATTCCTACACGTACTTCGGCCACCGTTTTGAGATTATAGATATCAAATTTACTCACCCAACCATCTCGAGAGGCAAAATAAACGTGCCTACCATCTGGTGAATATTTTGGTCCTCCATGTAGCGCAAAGTGTGTTTGAAAACGGTGAATCGGCTCAAAAGTATCGCCATTAAGGACAGTAGCATGGTGATCACCTAGCTCAACCACAATGAATAAGTTCATCATATCGGCAGAAAATACAGGTTTATCAGACAAAGAAGACGCTTCAAAAAAGACTTTTCTGGTTTTTTGAATATTATCTAATTTCCAATCTGGAATCTTCGCTAAAGGGGTATAAATGTAGTCGACTAAAGACTGAATCTGATGCTCATTTAATTTATCTGAAAACGAGGGCATTTGTGTTGCGACACGTCCATTCTTGATGACTTTAACCGCTTTGTGTTTTCTAAAGCGCGATAAGTTCTCGGGTAATAAAGCGGGGCCCATCAATCCAAAACGATCATCCCCATGACACACTGAACAATGCTGTTGGTAGAGGATTGTGGCATTTAATTCGTCAGCACCAGACGCGACCGTTTTTGTATCAGTCGCATTTGCAACTTGAGTCCAGGTTCCAAAAAAAATCGCACATAGTAAAGCGCTTGTGAGTAGCTTGAAGTACATAATATTTGCCTTACAGATTAACCTTTAAGGTGGAAAGCGCTTTATGCTGGACTTCACTCCTAAACTCTAAGCCACTTTCAAAACTAATTTTTTCTAATGCTATTAAATACTGATATTCCCAACTGGAATAGCACTTGTGATGTCGCCCAGCATTGCCTCTTCCTGTAAGGCATTCACAACGTTACCAATCACAATTAATGTCGGGGATTTAATCTCATTATCTTTAATAAACTCACTCAGGTTTTCAATTGTGGTCCGATAAGTTTGGTGATTCTCTGTTGTACCTTGGCGAATAAGTCCGACTGGCGTCTTTCCCGGAAGCCCGTGTTTTATCAACTCTCGGCTCAGAATTGGAGATGTTTTAATCCCCATATAAACGACAAGTGTGTGATCCTCACGTGCTAGAACGTCCCAAGGTAGGCTTAATTGCTGTCCATCCGGGCCATCTTGCAGGTGCCCCGTTACAAAGGTACAGCCATGCACAAAGTCACGATGAGTAAGTGGAATTCCTGAATAAGTTGTACAGGCAGAGGCAGCAGTGATTCCTGGGACAACACGGCAGGCAACACCCGCTTTTAGTAAGTCTTGAACTTCTTCACCACCCCGACCAAAAATAAACGGGTCGCCGCCCTTTAGTCGGGCTACTTTTTTTCCACTTCTGGCTTTATCTACCAATAACTGATTAATATCGATTTGATCCAGGGTGTGCTCGCTTTGTTTTTTTCCAACATATATTTTTTCAACTGATTCTGACACCATGGCCATAATGTCATCACTGACAAGTCGATCATAAACAACACAGTCCGCTTCCTTTAATAAGCGATACGCTTTAAGAGTAAGTAACTCTGGGTCTCCCGGTCCTGCACCCAGCAATACCACTTCGCCGGGTAAAAAATCACGCTTATTCTGAACGCCAATTGCAAGTAGTGGTGTATGGGTTGGTGGTCTAGGCACTTCAAATTTCATAAACTTCTCCTAAGCCAAACTTAAACAGGGCTAGTTTTTTCTAACTGTGAAATGTTAACGGTATCGATAACCCGCTCATCTTCCGGCAAACCAATTTCTGCATTATCTAAATAACAACCTGGGTCTTCTCCCCAGTAATCGCCATCAAAGCTATATGCCCGAGTTCGAGTATTACCACCACAGATTTTGAAATATTCACATTGGCCGCATCGTCCTGTAATAGACCGCGGTGACTTTCTCAAACCTAACATTAACTCGTCATCGGTATTTTCCCAGATATCCGAGAAAGGGCGTTCTTTGACGTTGCCTAGGTTATGATCCCACCAAAAAGTATCTGGGTGAACATTTCCTAAATTATCAATATTTGAAATATGCATGCCTGAAGCATTTCCACCCCATCGTTCAAGGTGTTGTTTAAGTAAAGGCGCTTTTTCCGGGTGATTCTTTTCAGCCCAATGTAATAAATACACGCCATCAGCATCGTTATTGCCCGTCACATATTCCGTTATTTTTCCAGCAACAGCATCATCCCATGCACGCTGAAACAATAAGTCCATCGCATCTCGTGTGGTTTTGAAATATGCATCTTTTTTACGGTTGCGCTTACCTCGACCCGAATAGTTAAGGTGTGATAGATAGAATTTTTCGATATTGCGCTCATCCATAATATCCAGTAGCGCAGGTAGATCCTGACAATTTTGTTCCGTTAACGTGAACCGCAAACCCGCTTTAATATTGTATTGCTTGCAAAGCTCAAGGCCGTGTAGTGCAGCATCAAACCCACCTTGCATTTGACGAAATTCATCATTATTTGCACGCAAGCCATCAATACTCACACCGACATAATTAAAGCCAACCTCAGCAATTTGCTTGATGTTTTCCTCATCAATTAAAGTGCCATTACTCGATAAACCGACATAGAAACCCTTTGCTTTCGCTCGTTTGCCTATCTCAAAGATATCAGGCCGTAAAAGTGGCTCGCCACCTGAAAGAATGAGTACCGGTACACGATAGCCTTTCAAATCATCCATCACTGTATAAACTTCTTCAGTACTCAATTCACCAGGAAAGTGCGTATCTGCAGAGACGGTATAGCAATGTTTACACGTTAAGTTACAACGACGAATTAAATTCCAGATCACCACAGGACCTGGCGGCTTTCGCTCAGCCCCCAGAGGGATTTGCTCGTGTAATATCTTCATGTACTGACTAATACGAAACATCGATTATTCGCCTTTTAGTGTTTTGGTCGAATCCGGTTTAATCCTTAATCCTGTTTTCTTTAAAATTCGGGTGCTATACAACACGTCACTACCTAGACAATGTTCACCCAGCTTTTGGGTAATTTCTTCGATATGGTCGACCACTTCTTGCTTACGTTTCCCATGTACCATCGCAAATAAGTTGTAACGCCATAATGGCAAATGACGTGGGCGATGATAACAATGACTTACGAATGGTAAGCCACCAATTAACTTACCTAATTCCGACACCTTTTCATCAGGCACATCCCATACGGTCATGCCATTTGAGCGATAACCTAATGCATAATGATTGGGAACCGCTGCAATCCGGCGTATCTTCCCGTTTTCTACCATGGTTGATAGCCGGCTCATCACTTCTTCACCGGATATGCCCATCATGACACCTAATAAATGATAAGGGCGAGGAGCGAGAGGCAAGCCATTCTGTGTGAGGAGAATGAGTTCACGGTCAATATCACTAATCGTAGGCGCAGCAACTTGATCTTCTGCACTACAGATCGAGGTAGAATCCAACATAGAATTCCTCTTGTTTAGGCATGTTGTAAACATGAAAGCCTGTTTCTGATTCAATGCGTTTAATGGCATCATTTAACTGTTCTGGCTTTTCAGTAGCAATCACAAACCACATATTCAGCTCATGACTACGTTTGTAGTTATGAGCAATTTCTGGCATGTCATTAACAATTTTGGCAATACGATTAAACTGTTTTTCGGGTATCGCTAACGCGGCTAATGTCAATGCGCCACCGAGATGCTCTGCGTGATACATTGGGCCAAAACGAGTCAGTGTTTTATTTTCCAGTAAAACACTTAAGCGCTTAATCACCGTTGCTTCTTCAGTTCCGACTTCTTCAGCAACCTCTGCGTAGGGATACTCACAAATGGGGAAGCCATGTTGGAGTTTATTTATGAGTTGTAAATCAAGCTTGTCCATCAAACTGCCCTGATACCTTGTTCTGCTGAAGATGATTTCAACTTACACGTATCAAAACTTTTTGTACTTGATCTCAAACAACTTGGATTAGATCTAAAACCATTTTTTCCACTAAATTCCTGGTTTGAGGCATTTCCTTGAAAACCTTGTAAAGGGGTCGCCGTTGACATTAAGTATTGCCCCCCTTTTTGTTTAAATTGTTGGTTACTAAAAAGTACCTCTTTAGGGATATCTTCAAGTCCACATAGGGTTACTAAAGTTTCAACATGCTCTGCAACAGATGCCCTATCTCGACTATGGATCATGCAATATAGGTTATAAGACCATTCCGGCTCCTGACGGCTACGGCGGTAGCATAAACTCACTAGACCAGACTCTTTAAAGGCTTCGCCTATTTTGTCTACTTGAGAATCGGGAATATTCCATACAATCATCGCATTTGAATTAAAGCCTAAGCGATGGTGGTTCGTGACCAAACCAATTCGTTTTATTAGTCCCGTTTCAAGCCAGTAATTGAAAGTCGATATCACCCGATCTTCACTAAGATTTAAACGTTCGGCTAAATCTAAAAATGGTTTCTGCGTTAAAGGCAAACCATCTTGTATCATGATACGTAACTGCTTTTGTTCATTTGAATTTAACGGTGCATGATTACTAGAAGCTATAGTTTTTTGTGGTGCTGCTTTATCAGCATGACAACTCACACCCGATTTAAATTTTCCTTTTGACCAAAGATGAAAACCCAAATCAATATGATAAGACTTCTCCATAGGCAGCCTTAACACAGGAAAACCTGTGGTAAGCTCCATATCGGTTAAAACTTGTTCAAGGTGTTCTTTTGTTGGCGATGTGACGACAAACCAAAGGTTGTAATCATTCTCGCGGCCATAGTTATGATTCACTTCTGCGTATTGGTTAATTTGCTCTGCAACAACATCCAAGTGCTCTGGTGGCACTTTGATCGCTGCTAAAAGGCTTGCACCCGCTTTCTTGTGATCAAAAACAGGACCAATACGTGTCACAATACCTTTCGTTTTAATGTCTTTAAGCGTCTTTATAATTTCGAACTCACTGAAAGGCACTACCGAATTTAAAGAAAGTATTCTGCCCATTTCAGAAAAAGGCCTTGAGGTGATAGGAAAATCTCGCTGAAAGGTGTTTAAAAGTTCTTGCGTTAATTTGTCCATATTCTTATCCACGTTTAAAGTCACTTTTACAAGCCCATCTGATGCGCTCTGGCGGTGAAGAAAATTCCGCTTGGGCTATCTGCGTCAAACTGGTTTAATCTTTTTAATGTTTGTGTATCGTAAATTTCAACTCGATTTAAATCTCTAACGGAAACCCATACATGCTCACCTCTTGGCGTGAACTCCATATGTAAGACGCCTTTCCCTGGTTTTAATGTTTCTCTGATTTGCTGTTTCTCGGCATTGATTACTTGCAAAGTATCATTGTTTGGAAAAGCGAAGTTCACCCACACTTCACGACCATCAGGTCTAGCCATGACAAAAATAGGCTGACCATGCACATCTATATCACCCACTTGCTGCCAGTTTTTGGTATCAATAATTAACACTTTATGCTGACCAACAGCAGGTACAAAAGCGAAGTCCCCCGCTATCGCCCAACCTTCCAGGTGAGGCATTTTATAAACCGGTAATTTTGTTTCGCCTTTACCATAATCTGACAAAATACGTTTGATGCCTTTTTCAGGGTGCCATAAATCCAGCAAAGCCATGCCATCTTCACCGAACAAACCTGCAATATAAAAACGGCCATCGGGTGAAACTAGTGCATCATAAGGTTGGCGACCAATGTCGGTATATTTGGTCAATTCAGGAAAGACCTTTAGGCCAGCAGAGAAATCAGCAATCCATACTTCATCAGTATCAAATAAACTAAAGACGAATTTTTGCCCAGGCGCATCAACCAAACCAACGACTTTTGAACGTCGAGGCTCGCCTGTACGAGGATCGATAAATTCAGTTGCGGGGATATCAGCAATTAAGTCGAGCGTCTCACTATCAAACACTTTCACACCACCAGGGGTGTAATTTGATACTGCGATTAATTTCCCATCCTGACTAATCGCGCCACCAATGCTATTACCTGACTGAATAACACGTTTATCAATTTCACTGGTCAATATATCAATTTTAGTCAGGCCACCATCACGACCAAAAACATAGGCGTAACGTTCGTCTCGGGAAAAAACGATAGAAGCATGAGATAGGTCGCCTAAACCTTTAATTTCACTAATCGGCGCTTGATCACCTGTATCAATGACTTTGACTGAACCGGTTGCTCGCTCAATGATAACGCCTAAGTCACCCGTAGAACGTAAGTCACCTTTAGTCATTAAAACGCCACAGGCTGACAGCCCTAAACAAATAAACAATGTTATTAGTGACTTAAGTTTTATCTGAGTATTAATCATCAACAAATGCACCCGATTTAAGTTGTGTGGAAATCCACTTAGCATCCTGAGATGACAAAATGCCTGCCCAAGGAGGCATAGGCGTACCTGGACGCCCATGCAAAATGACTGCTGTTAAATCCTCGGCGGTATAGTTTTTGATTTTTTCTGGCAAGATCGAAGGACCTAAACCGCCTTTCAGCAGCATCCCGTGGCATGAACCACAATCTTGTTTTACGATATAAGTCAGTTCAGCTTTACGCTCATGACTTAATGCTTGATTAGCACTTTTTTTCGAAGAAGCACGGTTTTGTTTAACATTTACAGTGCCTGTCATTTCAGGGTGTGGACCGCAACGGTAAGGAAACTGACCCACATCATTAAATACTCGCTCGACTGACTCTTCTGGGAAAAAATAATCCCCCTCTTCTTCACCCAAAGCTTCAAACCAAACACTGTGGTATTGACGTTTTTCCTTATTCACCCAGCGGATGGAATCGCCTTGATTTATCGTGATTTGTTCAGGCGTAAAGCGCATTTTATACACACTCACTTCTACGACTTCTGCTCTTACAAAGCCTATAAACAGCAGCAGAGACCCTGCAAGTAATGAACAAATTGCATTATTCATTACCTTTATTTGCCTATTACAATTATTACCACGATGCATCAAGGCCCACCTTTTATTGCTTCATTGCATTTATTTCAACATCTGCGTTATCAAAGCCTAATTTGTAACCCAGAGAGACGTGATGGAAACGCCCATTGGTATAGTCGTCATGAATTGCAAAACCAAAGTTATAGGTTTGATCCAGCGCCAACTCAATGTTCTTTCCAGCTTTAGACTTAAGCGGACGAACTACTTCAACAATCCATTGACTACCTTTCTTCACTGCGATGAACTCACTGGAGAGTTTTTCATTCATGTGTCGGTCAGCAAGAATATTTCCATCTTCGGTTTTCTTCTCACCTGACTTGTAGCGAATGATATCCATGTAGCGGTTTGCTGCTAACTCTGCATCAATTTCTGCATCCGTTTTACGCTTGTCCCATCCACCTTTAGGCTTGCCACCACGACCTTTGATCTCGATCTTGGTACGGCTCTCTTTAATGTATTTAGTGACATTCTGACCTTCTGGAGCAAAAGGCATTTCGTTTAAGTCGGCATGGCAAGTTCCCCAGCAACCGGCACGGTCAGCATATTCAACTTCATCTGTTGCTAGCATGAAGGCAAGTTTAATTTCATTCTGCTTATCCATCTTACCGCCATCTGCAAAGGGTGTTGGCGTATGGTCGGTATCAGCCCATGAAAATTGCATATAAAGGTTTTTGGTATCGTGTGCCGCTTTAACGTTCACAGCAATACTCCCTCGCTTGCCCGGAGTGACTTTGTCTTCCAGCTTTTCACCACTAACAATTTTAGCGCCAATATCAGCCACTTCTTCTTCATGACATTCAATACAACGGTCGCCTTTTTTGAAGGAACGCTTTCCACCATGGTCTCGGCCTAATACCCATTCCATTGATGCTTGTCCTGGATAAAAAATTGTTACCTCTCTTGCAGGTGATGCCGCCCAATTTACAGCAGATTTCTTAACTGCCGTCTTTTTTGCGACTTTCTTCTTAGCTTTCTTAGCGGGTGCTTTAGCTGCGTTTGCTGCCGCTTCTTTTTCTAATCTCGCCTGCTCTTGTGCTTCTTTCTCAGCGGCTAACTTAGCTTCTTCAGCTGCTTTTTGTGCCGCTTCAAGTGCTAATCTTTTCTTTTCTGCTTTTGCTGCAGCTTCCTTATCCAAAAATGCCTGCCAGTGTGCTGGAATGGGTATCGCATTTTCTGGGTCCGGCTTGGTTAATTCTTCTAGCTCTTCATCTGTTAATTGGTCATGAACATTTTTGTGAGCGATGCCTTTATGACAATCAATACAGGTATTACCAGCAGTCATTGCATTCAAATGTTGTTTACGTGCACGTGGTTTCTGATTTTCCGGCAACATCGTTTCAAAATCGTGGCAATTACGGCATTCTCTTGAGTCTGTATCTTTCATTTCCTGCCATACATTTTTAGCCAAATGCAGGCGTTTTTTATCAAACTTCTCTGGCGTATCGATACTTCCTAGCATTTTATGAAGCACCTCATTCGAAGCTTTGATCTTACGAACTACTTTATGTACCCACGGATCAGGTACGTGACAGTCTGAACATGCAGCCCTGACACCACTGCCATTGGTGTAGTGAATTGTTTTGGTATATTCCTTATATACATTTTCTTCCATTTCGTGACAGCTGATACAAAATTCCAGCGTATTAGTGGCTTCCATTGCAGTATTAAAACCACC
>CAJWBJ010000033.1 GCA_913020495.1 uncultured Oleiphilus sp. | reverse complement strand
AACATTGCTCAAACCGCGCTTCCATGGGAGCCCCATCAATTTAACGTTGTAGTCCGGCATTTTATCAAAAATACTTTCTAAAATAATTGTGTAAATCCCCGTCATTCTTCCACTTTCTTTAAATGAATAAGGTGGGTAAGTGTTATCACCATAAATTTCGACATTAGTTTGTGCAAAAATAGACGCAGAAAAAAAGAATGACAGAACAACTATGGTAATAGTTTTCATTATTGGTACCCCGACATTGGCATCATTATTAATTCAGAATAGTTATTTTGCTTACTAAGCGTAGTTTGTTCTTGTCGAATATCCAAACATACACAGATGATTCAACTTTCCATTAAGTATGGTCGTCAATCGAATCAGTCTATATGACTCGTCGATTTGCTTTGTCGAACCAAAAATTTCCAATCAAATTTAAAAGAAATATTTTTCGTCTTTTTTATTATCTCATCGTCTTATTAGTCAGAGACAATAAATTTACTGTAGAGGAAAACTAATGATTAAAGTAATCAGCTTTAAAATCTGCCCATTTGTTCAACGTGTAACGGCTCTTCTTGAGACGAAAAAGATTCCATATAAAATTGAGTTCATCAGTTTAAAAGACAAGCCTCAGTGGTTTTTGGATATATCTCCAAACGGCCAGGTTCCTGTCCTAATTACTGAATCAGGCGTCGCTTTGTTCGAGTCAGATGCAATTATTGAGTACCTTGAAGAGGCTTATAGCCCCCTAGAAAACAATGTTTCTTTTGAACATAAAGCACTAGATCGTGCATGGAGTTATTTAGCGGCCAAGAATTACTTATCCCAGTGCTCAACCATGAGAAGCCCAAGTAAAGAAATGCTGGATGAACGCTCAAACAATTTAAGTAAAGCGTTTGATAAAATAGAGCAAGCACTTGACCAAGGCCCTTTCTTTAAAGGAGAGACATTATCGAATGTCGATATTGCGTGGTTACCGCTGTTGCATCGGTCTGCAATGATACAAAAGCATACATGCTTCGATTTTCTAGACAGGCACCCTAAAGTGAAAGCATGGCAAAAAGCCCTTCTAGAGTCAGATTTACCCACTCGATCAGTACCGGATGACTTTGAGCAAGTATTCACAGACTTTTATTTATCTGACCAGACCTATTTAGGATCAGGTAATAACTGTGAAATGGACTCAAGTACTCAATGTGGTGGAAGTAACTGCTGTAATTAAGACCACACGGTGACTAACGGCCATCTCACTCATATTGAAGCATTTCAAAGATATTGAGAAGGTGGCCTTTTATTTCTGGTAGCATTAATGCATCAAAGGTATTAATTTGACGAAGAGAGTCTCTATGAATATTGAAACCATCTGGCAAGAATATCGGACCTCTTTGTTACGATTTTTATCCTCAAAAGTATCAAACGAATCAGATGTCGAAGACCTATTGCAGGTCATCTTGATTAAAACGCACAAAAATTTAACGTCTTTAACATCAGAAGACAAAATAAAACCATGGTTATTTCAAATAGCAAATAGAAGCATCATTGATTTTTATCGGCATCAAGCAAGCCAGCGAGAACTAAAAGCTGAAGACCTCTGGTTTGAAACATATGAAACAAACGAATTAGCAAGATGTATTGAACCATTTATTCAAGGTTTGCCAGATAAACATTCGAACTTATTGCGTTCAATTGAGCTCAACGGAGAGTCTCAAAAAAACTATGCCGAAAGGAACAATCTAAGCTACTCAACATTGAAATCACGTGTACAGAAAAGCCGTCAAGAACTAAAAAAGCTTTTTGAGCAATGCTGTTCAATTCATCTGGATAGTTCCGGAAACTTGATAGCTTGTAACAGTAGCTCTGAAGAGTGTGATCAATGCTAGTACCAAACCTCATTCAGCGTAATAAGAATTCATGAGGTAAGCATAGGCCGTTGCAAACGCACTTTCCTGAAAACTTTTTAAGCCCGTATCAGCATATGCGACAGAGATTGGGTTCTTTTTTATATACTCTTTAATCGCTAGGGGTGTAATTAATTCAACTTCTAAGTTGTCGATCAACTGAATCGCAGCTTCTAATTTAAATCCAACAGCACTACCCGAAAATTTTCCTTTTGTTGGGCGTTCTCTGATAATCACTTTATCAATTTTATAATCCGACATTAGCTTTGCGAAAGTAAATTGAAAAACTTTCAATGACTCCCTGCTAGTCACTTTTTCCAAGGTAATTTTACGAACACGGCAATCAGGAATATCAAAAATTTCATCCTTCATCGACAGTAAGCAAATAACGGCATCATTACCTTTTATTTCTACTCCGCACACTCTCATAAACACACCCTAAAAATAATTGAGACAGTCTAGTCATTACATCTTGTGGCCAATGAAATTTGGCCTTTTGCATATTAACACTTTCAGCAGGTATTAGGGGTCCAATGACCCTCAATAATTACTGTTTGCTGTAGACTTGTATCAATTACTTCTGAGACTGAAAGACTTGATCAAAACCTTTACTTTTACCTAATACTATACCGGATCATTGACTTGTATTTTCGTTTTATAGCGTTTGGTATTTTTTTTCAGGACCCATTCAGTAAGCTTTCTTTTTAGCCCTTTCAGCTTCCAAGGAGCATATTGAGCTTCCGGACCATCGGCCAGTTTAGACTCATGAATGTAATCCCGAGTACTATAAAATTTTCTAAAACTCATAATAAGTGGATGCCATTTATCAGGATCAACATATGACTTGCTCGGGTCTTTCAATATTGACTCTTCAATGTGCACCTTCTCAATGTTTAGTTCAAATGCCACAGAAGGAACGGCCATTTTAGAATCACTCTCGCCAAATGAAATGGTTTTCGCTAACTTCGCTTCAAGCTGCACAGGACATTCCTCTATACGGGGAGGCTTAACAGCTATAGAGACCTGCTCAGTTAAGCCCGAAGCCAAGAATTTATCACTCTCATATTTATACCCCAAAGACTTCTTGTGCAAAGGCAGCTTTTTACGCCCCGTCGTTTTCGCAATGCTATTTACAGACTCAACTAGATGATCCGAAGGTAAATTTAACACGCACTCGCCAGTCCTTAACAAGTTCTCTGTTGTTTTGGAGGATGCATCCAGACCTATCATGCAACTCCAAGATAGCCACCAGATAGACGATATCGGCGCAATATTTGCTGTTCCATCTTCATTTAAAGTCGTCACCAATACCACGGGCGTACCAAAGTATAAAATTGCGGGTTCAACATCTCTGTGCATCAGTATTTCCTTCATCAATTATGGGTTGAAAGAATTATGATTTGTGAACAACAGTAAGACGACCCGATTCTTGCTAAATTGGTGTTTTTAACTCAAGCTCAATCAATGGCAGCAAAAACATACTCACTACATTTGCTAGAAAACAGACTATATTTTAAGAGACCTGTATATAAATAAGGGGTTCATAATGTCTGACGAAACCTTATCGGTAAAAGAGCTAGATTTAGCCGCTCCAAAAATTATTCTTTTCGACTGGCACGGCACCTTAGTAGACACCTTGGATGCCATGTATTCTGCTATGGAAGAAATGCTGCCTCAGCTTGAAGAACTCGATCTGGTTTCTCACCTAATCCCTGAGGAACACTGTAAAAGCGAAGAAGATGTAAAACTGGTTCGTTATATTCGTATATTCAGACGTTTACACCCCAAAATTCTTGCCGAGAGACGCATTTCACGCACTGAAATTTTCAACGCTATCTTTGCAGAAAATATTGAAGCTCGCCGCTCAGCTCATAAAGCTTACAACCAATGTTACCGTTCTCATTACGGTGAAGTAAAACCTTACCAACAAGGTGTCTTTGAATATCTATCCAGCATAAAGCGCTTAGGTATAAAAATTGGTGTTGCGACGAATCGCAGCCGTGAATTTTTAGACCATGAACTCTCGATTGTTGATGCTGGCCGCTGGAAGGATATTTTTGACACCACAGTCTGCGCAGACGATGTAGAAGACTACAAACCCTCACCGGATGTTATTCATCAAGCCATTGAACATTTAGGTAAAACTGCCAATGAATCAGTCTGGTATGTCGGGGATAGTCACACAGACATGGTCACGGCGCTCTATGCCGGTGTCACACGAGTATTTTATAATGGTGCTCACTGGGAAGAACGATGGATAGACCGGATCATCGCCCACAAAGAACGAAACCCTGAAGCCCCGCAGCTTGTCGTTGACTCATTTGAGCAATTAATAGAGGCCTTAAACCAGCTACAACTTGATTATTTAAGCCGTGGTCAACCTGTTTTTGATAATTTGGTCAGTAAAATAAGACCCGCAGCTTACCCGCCGAAAGACCCGCCACCAAAACGTATTGAAGCTGACTGGCACCCTGCAGTTGTCAAACTCACCCCACCTAAAATTATTCTGTTTGACTGGCACGCAACCTTGGTCGATACACTCGACGCAATGTACCACGCGGTGGATGACATGATTCCAGAATTTGAGCAACTTGGATTGATCGACAAGCTGATTACCCCCGGTCAAAGTAAATCTCCCGAAGATGCTAAATTAGTCAACCATGTTCGACATTATCGTGAATTACACCCTAGGGTAAAAATTGACCGAAAAATATCAAGAACCGATATTTTTGAAGTGCTTTTTGGTGATGATCAGGAAGCTAAACAAGTTGCACACCGAACCTTTACCCACCATTACAGAAACCACTTCGGAACAGTATTGCCTTTTGAGCCAAACGTTAAAAGTATGCTGATGGGATTGAGAAATATTGGCTTGAGAATTGGAATCATCACCAATCGTGATCGAGAGTTCTTTTCTGAAGAAGTGCAGCGTGTCGAGGAAACCGGGTGGGCAACACTATTTGATGTTGATATTTGCGGTGATGACACCGAAAAAAGAAAACCATTCCCTGATCAGGTGATTAAAGCCTGTGAACACGTAGGGTGCGCTACAACAAAAGACGTTTGGTATGTTGGTGACAGTACAACGGACATTATTGCAGCGAATGCAGCAGGCGTCACTTCGGTATTTTTTAATGGCGCACAGTGGGATCAAACTTGGCTTCAAAAAATCTTCCCGGGTAATGAACGTTACCCCGACAAACCAGAAGTGGTCGTGAATGATTTCTCAGAGTTTTGGGCATTAGTATTAACATGCATGGATCAGTAAAAGTACTTTAAGCTAGGGGTTTAATTTTTTTTGCCTGCCTCCATTATTAGGGTTTCTATTCGCTCTCTTATGGATTTTCAGGTACTTCATGGACACCTTCAAGACAAAAAATGCTACAGATCAGATCATTCAAAAAATAGCACAAGAACTTCAAGTCAAAACTCAACAGGTTAATGCGACTGTTGAATTGATTGATGAAGGCTCTACCATTCCTTTTATCGCCCGTTATCGAAAAGAAGTGACTGGTTCACTAGATGATGCTCAATTACGAACACTGGAAGAACGTTTACGCTACCTTAGAGAGTTAGAAGCCCGTCGTATTATTATCTTGAGCAGTGTTGATGAACAAGGAAAGCTCAACGACTCACTAGAGAAACAGTTCCGTGCTGCCAGTACCAAAGGCGAGTTGGAAGATTTATACCTTCCCTACAAAACGAAACGACGCACTAAAGGACAAATAGCCATTGAAGCAGGCCTTGAACCTTTGGCTCTCGAGCTATTTGAACAACCCGACCTTGACCCTGAAACCCGCGCACAAACGTTTATCAATCCAGAAAAAAATATTGAAGACATCCAAAGTGCGCTTAATGGTGCTAAGTACATCTTAATGGAGAAGTTCAGCGAAGATGCAGCACTATTACGACAATTAAAAACTGAGATGTGGGAGCAAGGCTTATTGCAAAGCCAAGTAATTGAAGCTGAAAAGAGTCGTGGTGAAAAGTTCCGTGATTATTTCGATTATCAGGAAGATATTAAAAAAGTTCCCTCACATCGTGCTCTTGCACTTTTCCGAGGCCGCAATGAAGGCGTACTGAATATAAGTATTGTCGCGGCAAATTACGACCCATCCGACAGAGCAAGCAGTCACCCATTCGAAAGCAAGGTCGCCGCTCACTTTGGTATTCAAGATAAAAGCAGAGCAGCCGACACGTGGTTAAAAGAGGTGATTCGCTGGACCTGGCGCGTTAAGTTGAACCTTCATATTGAAACAGACCTGCTTAGCCGCCTAAGAGAACAAGCTGAAAAAGTCGCGATTAATGTCTTTGGCGACAATATGAAAGACTTATTACTCGCTGCACCCGCAGGGGCAAAAGCCACTCTCGGTTTAGACCCAGGCTTACGTACAGGCGTTAAGCTCGCCGTCATCGATGACACAGGAAAGCATGTAGATCACGCAACTATTTACCCTCATGCACCCAGAAACCAATGGGACGAATCTATCGAAACCATCGCCAAGCTTTGCAAAAAACACCAAGTAAAATTACTAAGCATAGGTAACGGCACCGCTTCACGTGAAACAGATAAACTCGCAGTAGACTTAATGAAACGCTACCCTGACCTGAAACTGACACGCATTACTGTTAGTGAAGCAGGTGCATCTGTTTATTCTGCATCAGAGCTAGCCTCTAAAGAATTTCCAGACCTAGATGTGACCATTCGTGGCGCAGTTTCTATTGCCCGCAGACTTCAGGACCCTCTGGCTGAACTCGTTAAAATTGAACCAAAAGCGATTGGCGTAGGTCAATACCAACACGATGTTAGCCAAGTACAATTAAATCGTAGCTTAACCGCTATTATTGAAGATTGTGTGAACGCTGTGGGTGTAGATGTCAACACTGCCTCCGCACCATTGCTTGCCAAAGTTTCTGGTCTGAACCAAACCATTGCCAATAATATTGTTGACTTTCGCGATCAAAATGGTCGATTCACGAAACGTGAAATTTTAAAGAAGGTCCCACGCCTTGGTCCTAAAGCTTTTGAGCAATGCGCTGGTTTCTTACGTATCCGAGCTGGAGAAAACCCTTTGGATGCTTCAGCTGTACACCCTGAATCTTACAAAACAGTAAACGCCATTGCGAAAAAAAGCCAACTATCCCTTGAACAATTAGTGGGTAATACCAATCTATTAAAGCAACTTTCTGCAAATGATTTTGTCACAGAAAGTGCAGGAGTCATTACTGTTCAAGATATTCTAGGCGAGCTTGCTAAACCAGGGCGTGATCCTCGCCCTGAATTTAAGTTTGCTGAATTCAAAGAAGGCGTAGAAAAAATGTCAGATCTTAAACCGGGAATGATACTAGAAGGTGCAATCACCAACGTCACACATTTTGGTGCATTCGTGGACATTGGCGTTCATCAAGATGGCTTAGTACATATCTCTGCGCTTGCAGACAAGTTTGTCAAAGACCCTCGTGAAGTCGTGAAAACTGGCGACATTGTGAAGGTAAAAGTAATTGAGGTAGAAATACAACGAAAGCGGATTGCACTCAGTATGAAGATGTCTGATGAAACACAGGCTAGTGGGACAAATAGCAGTAAAACTGACAGCAGCAAATCAGAAAAACCCCAACAAAATCGCTATAAAAAGTCAGCCCCTGCACGAAGTGAATCGCCCTCCAATTCAATAATGGCAGGCGCCTTGGCAAATGCCTTTGATAAAGCAAGAAAGTAGCTATGACATAAACTATATAACCAGAGAGCTTTTCACGCCCTTTAATTGACTCAACAACTTAGTCATTCAAGGGCCTGAGTCGTCTAAAACGCTCAAATAAAAGCCAGTGTTCGATACACGAAAAGAAGTTTTTCACTTTATGACAGTAATGATCCCGGCTTAATAGCTTATATCCATTGAAATAATCGCTATAATCACGACTCAGCCAGAATGGCTTACAGACAGGGCACTAAAATGACAGCACAGACACTTTCAACTCAAGATTCATCGTCTGATTTCTCAAAAAAATTAGTCATACTTGAAGCTTATGTTAGCAATCAAGGTGTGCCTGTCGCTAGAGGAATAGAGAAAGAGGGGCTACGAGCCGATGAAAACCATGATATTTCACAATCAAACCACCCTGAAGCATTAGGTCACCCCCTCACCCACCCTTCTATCACCACCGATTATTCAGAAGCCTTGTTAGAGCTTATTACACCGGTTGAAGGCTCTCGAGAAGCTTTACTCGACACTCTAGAAAAAACGCACCAGCACGTCGCCAACAACATTGGTAACGAAGTACTTTGGGCTGGCAGCATGCCATGCCGAATTGATGGTGACGAAAGTATCCGTATTGCAGAATATGGTGACTCAAACCTTGGTCAGCTTAAATATGTTTACCGCCAGGGTTTAGGTGTACGTTATGGTCGAATCATGCAAAGTATTGCTGGGCTTCATTATAATTTTTCTATTCATGATAATTTCTGGAAAGCGCTGCAAAATATAAAACGGGATGAAAACCAGCAAACTGAGCAATCTCTTCAAGATTTCAAATCAGAACAGTATTTTGCATTAATCCGTAACTTCCGACGATATTCATGGTTACTGATGTACTTATTTGGCGCATCACCGGCATTAGATGCCAGTTTTCTGGGCGACAAAAAACACACATTAGAGGCATTTGACGAACAAGGTACTTATTACAAGCCTTATGCGACCTCACTACGTATGGGAGATTTAGGCTACCACAACAACGCTCAGTCATCCTTGGCCATTTGTTTTAATACCTTAAATAACTTCACCCACACTCTGGGAAAAGCAATTCATACTCCCTACCCTGCATATGAAAAAATAGGTCTAAAAAAAGACAACGAATTCATTCAAATCAACACGAATATTTTACAGATTGAGAATGAATACTACAGCTCAATTCGCCCCAAACGAAGCACTAGTCCAAATGAAAAACCACGAAATGCATTAAACGAAAGAGGTGTCGAATATATAGAAGTACGCTGTCTTGACCTTAACCCGTTTCTGCCTTTAGGCATTTCAGCGCAGCAAGTAGACTTTATGGACATTTTCTTATTGCATTGCTTGCTGAATGATTCAGACTACATTAATGATGAAGAATGCCAAACACTCGATGATAATTTCGACTTAGTCGTTAATATGGGTAGAAAGCCTGGCTTAACAATCAAATGCGGTAACAGCGAAGTTCCTCTGCAAAAGTGTGGTGAGCAGTTATTAGACAGCATGTCGTCGCTAGCAAAAGTACTTGATACCGCAAATGATGATCAACGTTATCAAAACACATTAAAAGAACAACTAACTAAGATTCAGTCACCTGAACTAAGCCCTTCTGCTCAGGTACTCTCAACCATGAAACAAGAATCATTATCCTGGTTAGACTTCACAGGCGAATTGTCAAAAAAACACAAATTTATGCTAACAAAAGTTACTCCAAATAAATCTAATCATTTTGAAAGCTCAGTTCAGCAATCATTTTCTGAAGCAAATAAAATTAAATTACAAGACCCACTACCTTTTGAGCAATTCATGCAAAATTATCAGGCAGAGTAATTCAAGAAATTTGTTCATTTTGTGCACACTTTTGCCTTTTCTGTGTGTACAAAGTCCTCATTAAAAATTAAAAATGAGTAACCCTTCACTATTAGACATTTCTTATTTGTTGCTCTCAACACCCTGTGATAATTTGTCACTTGTTGAAAACAATTATTTCAATTTGTTTATCTTTGATCATAAATAATGATTTAGTTACATTTTGTTACAATTGTCTCTGGCAGAGCAGTTAACATTGCACTATTGTAAAATAATTAAACATAATGATACAAAATAAGGTGTTTTTTACGCTTGTAGGAAGCTTTAAGAAACTGGAGAAACATCCAGCTTAATCTTGTAGAAAACAACCATAAATTCTGTCTCTAGGGGCAGGCAATAGTGCAAAATTTTTTGTGTGATTGGCATGGCCATATCATTTTTAAAGCCGAATATATTTTTATTAAAGCAGGTTATCGTACCTCACTAAGGTACCTTAAGACTTGCTTGTAAAAGTGAAAGGCAGTTTAACGAAAGGAGCGGGGCAAATGCCCAAAGACTTTTCTTTATACTGGGATATAGATTCACTCAATAAAGCCTACCAGCAAGGTTATATGGCAGGAGTGATGGGCGTAGATAATAGTCGCTGCCCTTATACTGGTGAGATAGTTGAAGCAGCCTGGGAAGCCGGCTGGGAAGACGGCATTGATGTATGTGAATTACATAAACCAACAAGCAAACTAGCTTAAGTATTTATAGCGTCCCCACTTATAGACTTAACCCTGAAGCTATCGCTGAACAACAAAACTTGTAAAAAACAGGTCTGTTATCTGCTCACGTCCAGTCTCCGTCTTTAATGCAGCCTGAACTAAACTCAAAGCCTCTAACCTAATCGCTTCTTGCCCTGCAGGGTTAGATAAAACATCCTCTGACTGTCGACTTAGCAACATCACAATTTGGTGCCTGACTAAAGCATCGTGATTCATCACCTCATTGATAGAATCTGAACTAGATGACCTAACTGATATTTCAGCCTTAACAAACTTCAACTTTTTAGTTTCACCACTGCCAAAATTAGCAACAAAAGCAGGCGCTAAGTTATAGTACTGCGCAACAGATTGAGCAACCTCTTCTTCACCAACTTCCTCTTCTTCAGCCCAAGCATTTCCTAAAAATGCTAAAGATAAACAAAGCACCCATAAAAATTTAATATTCATTTAACCTCTTAGATTTTTGTAAATTCCAATTTATCATTATAGGCTCGAAAAGTAATCCTGCACACTTAGATCAATCTTTTAATACATTACATCACATTAATTCTCGGGCGAAACTATTTACTCCACAGAAGGTCTGTTCAAGAATGCTGTTTACTTGAAATGAGTACCTTTAACAAGTGAACTACATTGACTAAAAATATACTAACCCCATAATAACTCATCCTATTATTTACGGAACCGTAACATGACGCTACCCAACTCAAGATCGCTATTTTTACTGATATTAATAGGATGCGTGACTTTATTAATCACCGCTATTTTTATAGAGCCATTTAAAAGTATGAATCCCTGTCCGATGTGCATGATGCAACGTTTTGTATTTGGCGGAATAGGCATTCTGGCATTGACTGCAGTACTGCATAACCCGGCTTACATCGGACAAAAAATATACGCTGCATTACTTACCCTCATATCAATCGGTGGCGCCAGCATTTCAATTCGCCAACTCTGGCTGCAAAGCCTGCCTGAAGAACAAGTTCCCGCTTGCGGCCCTGGTATCGACTACATGCTAGATGTCTTTCCAATTCTTGAGGTCATTGAAATGTCATTGCGAGGCACGGGAGATTGCGCGAAGGTACAATGGACTTTATTCAACATTTCAATACCGGGCTGGAGCTTGATGGCCTTCGCTGGCATGAGCTTGATCGCGCTGTTTATTTTACTTCGGAAACGCGCTTCGATTGTGTAAAATAAAAAAAGATCTTGCGTGTCTGCGGCAAATTCGTTAGTTTTTAGAAATACTGTTGATATGCACAAACCAAGTCATATCCAGATATTATTAAAATAACATTAAGTCCTGTGATTTTTATTTCACAGAGTGCTTTCTATAAGATTCAACTTTAGTAGTAGGTTAAGGGGTAAAAAATGCTCGATAATTGCAAAAATGCAGCAGAGCGATGGGGTGGCGTAAGTGATCTCATAGACAAATGGCTTTTAGAGCGACAATCATTAATTGTTGGCTTATGTGATCTTTCTGTTAACCCGGGTAGCTCTCAAGAAAACAAGGCTGAGAAGTTCCAGTCATTTTGCCAAGTACTTGTAGACTACGTCTCTGTTGGACATTTTGAAGTTTATGAGCAATTGGTTGCTGAAGCTGCGGAGTATGACGACGGCGGTATAGAGCTAGCCAAAAAGATAATCCCTCTTATTCAAGAATCAACTGAAGTCGCTTTAAGCTTTAATGACAGATTCGATAACATTCATAAAGTAGATGATGGCATTGAAGGTTTAATTGAAGAACTGGAAGTACTTGGTAAGACTTTAGAAGATCGTTTCGAACTGGAAGATGGCTTAATTGAATCACTTCATAAAGTTCATGCAAACACAACCGCATAGCAATGAATCATCACAGCAGCGACTGAAATATAGTCGTTGAGCTATCAAGGAAGTAAGACAATTTACTTCCTTTTTTATTACTCTCATATTTTCTCTTATTCTCCTTTCAAAAAGACCTTCTGTTTCTGAAACACCACGCTATACTAAAAGCTGACACCTCATTTCTAAACATAAAGTCCAATAAAGGATGAAATGTGCAACGCTTAAAACTGTTCGCCCTACTATCTGTCACCTGTCTATTGTTTGCCTGTTCGAAAGGCCCTGAAAAGCAATTCCAACTTGCGACACAAGGCCTATTAAGTGGAGACCTTTCACAGAATGCTGAGTTGGCAGTCATTGGCTCCGTTCATCATGGAGGCAGTTTATGGGACTTAAAGCGAAATGAACGCTTATTCGCATGGAATCATGCTGCTGGTGAATTAAGCTCTATTAGAGCGGCTGCCATTTCAGGCGACGGAAAAAGTGCAGTAACCACCGTTGAAGACAGTATGGTGCTATGGAGTACTGAGTCAGGTAAATCTAAACAATTTTGGCAAGCTCCCAGCCGAATTATTAGCATTACTTTGAACAAAAATGGCAGCAAAGCATTAATGGGTTTACGAGACGGAAGTGTCAGCTATTTTGATATGAACAAAGGGTTTTCAATACATAACTTCAAGCATCAAGCTGAAGTACGTATCACAGGCCTTAGCGAAGACGGCTTAACCGGTATAACCGGCAGCGATGACAAAACAGCCAAAATATGGGATTTAAAAAAAGGCGCTTTGGTTTATTCTATGGCGCTCACCAATCAAATCAAAAATATTGCCATATCAGCCTCAGGAAAACTTGCTTTCACGACAGCACAACGTGAAGACTCTATAATTTGGGACACGACAACAGGAGAAACAAAGTTCAGTTTGCCCAATCGTTACACCAACTATACTGCTTCTACTTTTTCAGAAGATGAAACATATTTGAGTCTGGGAACCTTTCAAGGAAAAATAAAACGCTGGAATATAAAGTCAGGAACTGAAACCGCCTCATGGCAAGCAAGCCCCCGAAAAGCGTATGGCGGTGCAGCAAGTAAAGCAATTATTTCAATAGCTGACCTTCAGAATGAAATTGTCGTTTTAACGTCTGATGGATTAACACAGACCTTCAAACCTTGATTAGAAAACCTGTGATAAAACAAATCTAACCGGTGAAATACACCCCAATACATCTAACTTAGAGTTTTTCAGGACAGACATACTCTCTCAATCCGGCAATATTTTGCCCCCCCATCATTCACAGTTTATTTTGATATTAAAACAATGGAGTACAGCTAAAAGCATACTTAAATGACTGACCTGTTACGTAAATAGCTACGTGCAGAAGCCTCTAATTTAATCTTTCTTATCAATCGTAATCTCTAGTACTTTAGTATCACCCGCAAACCACTTCTGCACATACAATGAGCCCACAATAGGTGCTTTGCCTGGCTCCGGCACTTCTTTAAAACGAACACTATTTTTTGTTTCTTTTTCGAACTCAAAACCAATCACTGCTTTTGACATACAAACTTCCTATAACGAAGAGTAGATGATCAACTTATTTATTAAAATCAACCAAGAAAGATAGCGCAACAATTTACCATAAAAAAGCTACTCAAGCTTATAATGAGTTTATGTTATACTCCCCCGCATTAATCAGGTCTTACTTGCTAATCTTTCTTACAACATTTTATGGTATTGTAATTTTATGGCTAAAAAAGCATTAGAAATCCGCGACAAAACGATCTTCGACGGCATATTTTTCAAATATGTTCTCAAATTTGTTTTCACGATTTGGTTTAAAGTCTTTGGCTGGAAAACCACACCGGTAGCCCCTGAAGGAGCCGGTATCACAATCGCGGCGCCTCATACATCCAACTGGGATATATTCTACGCAATGGCAGCGGCAATTGTCCTTGATATAAAAATGTATTTCTCAATCAAAGAAAGCTGGTGCCGCATCCCTGTTATAGGTTCGATTATGCTGTGGATGGGAGGCATTCCTATCGATCGATCTTCAAAAGGGAAAGGGCAGGTTGATTTGATAAAAGAATTTGTTGAGCGCCATAAAGGCGATCGCATTTTCTTTCTGTTCACACCTGAAGGAACACGAGGAAAAGTCAGTAAATGGAAAACAGGTTTTTATCACGTCGCTAAAGACTGCGGTTTACCAATATTCCTGGCTCAAGTCGACTACCGAACAAAAGTATCAGGTGTTTTCCACACCTATCAACTTACAGATAATAAAGTAGCAGATATTCAAGCCATTCAGGCATCATATGAGACCATTTACGGGCGTGTCCCAGAAAACCAATACCCACCATACTCTGGCCCTATTCCTGAACTCTCCGATAAAGAAGCAGCAATCATAAAAGCGATGTATTCTTTTAAAGAAGCAGCAACTCAAGCAGAAATTGCTGCAAAGACACGTTTTGAGGAATTAAGCACTGAAATGCTGGATTTCTTAATAGAAAAAGGGGTACTTGAAAGAGTCAAAAATAATGAAAGTGATACTGGAAAGGCTACTTATCGCTTAACTCTTGCTGGAAATGGCTGCCTATTACATTTAAGCCCTACGCTGGCTTAACATGCTATTGTCCCCCTTCTCTTTAAGCCGTTGACCTATCAGCGGCTTTTTAGTTTTTACACTCTTATCCAACCTTCACTCATTCCTTTTTTCTCTGCATAAAGTTAGTATCCATATTATTATGCCTCATCGCACCAGAGAACTTTCATGCTAACAAAATTACTCATCACCGCTCTTATTATTACGGGTGCATTTGTATTCATTCGATTTAAGAATAAAACAGCGCTGAGTAGCCACTCAATACGAACAATAAATGTTGAACCAGTGCCAGATAAATCATCGTTAAAAAATGCCAAATTTGCGGCGATCACGATATTATCACTCACATTACTCACAGGTAGCATTATGATGTTTCTAAGTTGGCAGGATGAGCGCCGTGTGTTTGATATTAAAATAATTAACCCTCAAACCGGCTCCAGCGACCATTATCAGGCCCATAAAAAAGACCTCAAGGGAAGATCATTCACCACTATTACGGGACAAGTAATTACCGTATCAGAGTTAGAACGACTTGAATTCCAAGAAATTGACCCATAAAAAAACCCGGCTACAACCGGGCTCTTTTATGACGATTTGAAAGTGATATTACTTTTTCTTTTCAATTTCAATTAGCTCAACATCAAACAATAAGGTTTCATTCGGGCCAATTGAGCGATTACCATTTGGGCCATAAGCTAAATCAGAAGGTATAAATAACTGCCACTTTGAACCTTTAGGCATTAACTGAAGCGCTTCAGTCCAACCGGCAATGACACCATTAACAGGAAAAGTTACCGGATCACCACGCTCAACTGAGCTATCAAACACTTCACCATTAACCAATGAGCCTGTGTAATGAACCCTAACAACATCGCTTGCGCCAGGTTGAGCCCCCTTACCTTCGGTTAGAATTTTATACTGAAGACCACTCTCCAAGGTAACAACGCCTTCTTTGTCTTTGTTTTCAGCTAAAAAATCAGTGCCTGATTTTTTATTGGTAGCGCCAATAGCCTGAACTTTTTCAACTTGCTGCTGCTGCATATCTCGCTGAAATTCTTCGAGAATTTTACCAACTTGTTCATCAGTTAATAATGGTGCCTTACCCTGAAAAGAGTCTTTCAAACCCTGAACAAAAACATCGACATCAAGATCCGGCAAATCATTGATCATACGCTTACCAAACACTAAGCCAAAACTATAGCTTACTTTTTGTTCCTCAGTTTCAAGCGACTTAATAGGTTCTGCCGCAAAGCTATAAGAGGCAGCGCCTGCGACCAATAAGGCGATAAGTGTTTTTTTCATGTTGCATATTTCCTAAGTGCTTGTTGTCGATAATTTAAAAACTCACACGTTACTTGTTTTTACTATAAAGAGCCATTGACGGAACATTAGCACTTGTTAATGCTAATAATTAGTGATGATGCCCACCTACCCCATGAGCATGGCCATGTGAAATTTCTTCGTTTGATGCATCGCGAACACCTTGCACATCAACATCAAACGTTAGAATTTTTCCTGCTAAAGGATGATTGGTATCCACATCCACATTAAATTTACCTGCTTTGATCACGATGACTTGCTTAGCGCCCTCTTCAGTATTAATCGTCACAACCATTCCAGGTTTCAATTTAGCTTTAGATTTTTTGTCTCCACTTAAATGCTTGAGCGGAACTCTCTGTTTAGAATCTTCATTACGCTCACCATAAGCATCTTTAGCCTCAACAGTTATCGAAAAAATATCTTCAGCATTTTTGCCTTCCATGCCTTTTTCCAAACCACTAATGATATTGCCATGACCATGCAAGTAAGCCATAGGGTCACCACCATGTGATGATTCGATTTCAACTCCGTTTTCATCTTGTAGACGGTAATGAAAGGTGACTATTTTATCTTTTGAAATTTGCATGGCTATTCTCTTGGCTAAACGTTATATAAATAAAGGCCTCATTATCTTGCCTACTTGCTCAAGAGTCCATGCAAATTATTAACATATCAGCTAAGCTTTAGTATCTTTTTATTTCGAAGAGTAAAATGAAACATAGTCTTAACTATTTCATGACAGCACTTGGCTGTCTTTGCGTCATATTAGGTGTAGTGGGTATATTTTTACCTTTACTGCCCACCACCCCTTTTCTATTGTTAGCGGCCTGGCTTTTCGCTCGTTCATCAGAACGCTTTCATTCCTGGTTAATGAACCACCCGAAGCTCGGACCATTTTTATTTGTTTGGCAAAATGGCGGTGGAATTGAACGCCATGTACGAACGCGCGTTTTGGTTTGTTTATGGTTAGGGATGATTATATCTATGCTGATCGTGGCAAAATTATGGGCGGTTGTTTTACTCAGCTGTATTGGCGGCAGTGTATCCTTTTATATCATGCGTCAGCCTGTTAAATAAATTCAATTACAACAGTAAACCTTTCACCTATTGACCTTCCTCTTAGTGTAAGCTCTAACATCAGTAACCCTAACTTTCCGCAGTTAAGGGCATCAAGTGAAGGCAAGAATTTCAACCATACTCAATACGCCACCAGAAAAAGTCTGGTCAGCCGTCAAGCAAAGCAACACACTTTCCTATATCACTAAAGGCTTTTTGCAGTTTAAAGGTGCTGAGAATTTTCCTCAAGAATGGATTCAGGGAAAAACCGAACAGTGCAGGCTCATCTTTTTTGGGTTTATTCCTGCTTGGCAACATTCTCTTGAGTTTATCTATATTGATAACGATAAGCATCAGCTATTCACTAAGGAAACTGGAGGTATGATTCATCAATGGGATCACCTGATTAAACTAGAACCCTTCACCGAAGCCAGTTGCCGATATACAGATGAAATTGATATTGGGGCTGGTATGTTGACGCCTTTAGTATGGCTTTATGCTCACGCTTTCTATCGTTATAGGCAGCGCCGTTGGAGAAAACTAATTCAAGCTAGATATTTTCAAGTTTTATAAAACATGCAAGCATGGCAAAATAGCACCAGGAAAAAGAGCCCACGAACTATTCATCATATTATCCAGCACGGAATTCAAACTCACATGACAATTAACTGGTTCCCGGGGCATATGCACAAAGCCCAAAAAGAAATAAAAAAAGTCATGTCTCAGGTAGATGTGGTTATTGAAGTACTCGACGCACGCATCCCTTTCAGCAGCGCAAACCCGATGATTCAAACCTTGAAGGGTAATAAACCCAATATCAAAATTCTAAACAAAGCCGACCTAGCTGACCCAGAGATTATTAAACTCTGGCAAGCGCGTTTTGAACAAGATAATACGGTTAAAACCTTAGCACTTTCAGCCAATGCTGATGATCGAATGAAAACCATTAATAGCTTGTGTCGCAAACTCGCACCACACCGCTTAGGTTCAGATAAACCCATCAGCGCCATGATTATGGGTATCCCTAATGTCGGTAAATCAACCCTGATCAATTCGCTTGCAGGTCGAGCCATTGCAAAGGTAGGCAATGAACCTGCCGTCACCAAGCGGCAGCAAAAGATTAACCTTGAAAATGGCATTATTCTATCCGACACTCCTGGTATTCTTTGGCCTAAATTAGACCCGGTTAGCTGCGGCTATCGCCTTGCCGTCACTGGAGCCGTTAGAGACACCGCCATGGAATATGAAATTGTGGCCTTATTCGCTTTGGATTTCTTATCTCTCCACTATCCTGAGTCATTAAAAAAACGCTACAAACTAGAAGATGTTGACATTGACAGTGAAGCCTTACTCAAGCTAATCGGAAGTAAACGCGGTTGTTTAAGGTCGGGGGGAAAAGTAGACTTACATCAGGCGGCAACCATTATTTTAAATGAGCTACGATCCGGTAAACTCGGTCAAATTTGTCTTGAAACACCTGAAATGATGGATCAGGAAATGGCAGAGTTTCGAGCCATGCTCGAAGCCAAACGAGCAGAACAAGAAGCCAATGAAAAAGATAATAAACCGCAGTAACCCTTTAAATATTGACGTTTCAACTTAGAAAAATAGGGACATTTTCATAATGATGAAAGAGCTACCAGAAAAGTTAGTGAATTACCGCATTGGCTTTGGTTTATTCAGCATTCTATTGATTGTGGGCTTAAGCTTTGGTTTAAGCAAACTTCGCTTTGAAAGCGACTACAAAATTTTCTTCAGTGAAGATAACCCTCAATTACTAGCCCATCAAAACAATCAAGATCGCTACACAAAAAGTGACAACATAACATTTGTCATCGCCCCCAAGGACGAAAAAGTATTTACTCCCTCAACACTTAACAGCATTATTGATTTAACAGACGAAGCTTGGAAAATCCCCTATTCTTCACGTGTTGATTCGATCACGAACTTTCAGCATACCTGGGTCGAACAAGATGACCTTATCGTTGACAACCTAGTTTCAGCACCACAAGATCTTTCCGCCCTTAAACTAGAACAATTAAAGAATATTGCCTTATCTGAACCCTTACTAGTTAATTACTTAATCTCTAACAAAGCTCACGCAACAGCCGTGGCCGTCAACCTTAATTTCCCTGATACTCAAACCGAAGCCGATAAGGCAACCACTGAAGTGGTCGATTATTCTCGTAACTTAAGGGATAAGTTTGAATCAGACCACCCCAATTTGAAGATATATTTGGTTGGCCAAACCATGGTCAATAAAAGTTTCAATGAAATGTCTACGCAAGATATGACGCAACTTATTCCACTCATGTTCATAATTATTGTGGTATTACTGCAACTAATTCTTCGTTCTTTTATTGGTACATTCTCAACAGTCGTATTGATAGCGCTCAGTGTTTTAGCCACAGAAGGATTTATGGGATGGATCGGTTATGCACTTAATCAGGTGAATGTAACCTGCCCGGTAATCATTCTGACTTTAGCTGTTTGCGATGCTGTTCATATCATGAATAACTATCTGTTTAATGTTTCAGAAGGAGTTTCTCGCATTGATGCGATGAAAGAGAGCTTATCCGTGAACCTTAAGCCAATTTTTCTGACCAGTCTCACGACCGCCATTGGCTTTCTCAGCATGAATTTCAGTGACTCTCCTCCATTCCAAGAACTTGGGACTATTTCTGCTTTTGGGGTAATGATGGCATTTTTACTCAGCATGACATTGTTCCCAGCATTGGTTTTATTACTTCCCCAAAAATCAAAACAGGTACAAAAATCAGTCAAATCGGCAACATTGTCTGAAATTATTGGCGCTTTCTCGGTACGAAACCATAACCCCATTTTTTATGGTTTATTAATTACAGCGATTATTCTGGTTAGTTTTACATTTAAGAATGAACTAAATGACGATACGGTAGGCTATTTTCATAAAGATGTACCGTTTCGACAAGCGGCAGATTACACACAAGAAAACCTGACGGGCTTTGATCAAATCGCCTACTCCCTCGACAGCAAAGAAAGTAATGGTATCAATGATCCGTCATACCTAAAAAAGGTCGATGATTTTGCACAATGGTATTTTTCCCAGCCCGAAGTCGTTCACGTCAGCAGTTTCACTGATGTCATCAAGCGCCTTAATCAAAATATGCATAATGACGACCCTGAATGGCACCACATTCCTAAACGTAGAGACCTGATAGCCCAATACATTTTACTTTATGAAATGTCACTGCCTTACGGTTTAGATCTAAACAACCAAATCAATAGCGATAAGTCATCGTTACTGCTACGTGTTCGCGTTAAAGACCAAAAAGCAAAAGAGCTTATCGCCCTCGATGAACGCGCTCAAGCCTGGCTAAAACAAAATGCACCAGAGTTAGTGACTCCGGGAGCCAGTGTATCAATTATGTTCGCACATATCGGACAACGAAATATTGAAAGCATGCTAACCGGCTCAATTATTGCGCTAATTCTCGTCACAATTACACTAATCATATCTCTTCGATCAATACGGTATGGTCTTATAAGTTTGATTCCTAACGCCTTTCCTGCCGGGATTGCTTTTGGCTTATGGGGTATTTTCGTCGGTCAGGTAAACCTTGCTGTTGCCGTTATTTTTGCAATCACATTAGGCATTGTCGTTGATGATACGGTTCACTTTATTACTAAATACCTACACGCAAAAGACCACCACAAGTTTGATGCTAAAAACGCGGTTATGTACTCATTCAAGTGTGTCGGAAAACCTATTATTACGACAACCCTAGTATTAGCGGCAGGTTTTTTTGTGTTGGCGTTTTCGAGTTTTGATGTCAACTCATCAATGGGGTTAATGGTCGGTATTACCATTCTAATTGCACTTGTTTGGGACTTTCTATTTTTGCCTGCTTTACTCATTAAAGTTGACCAAACGAGTAAACCAACTGAAGAGCATTTACCTCAAAATTCGGTTCAAGCAACGGTGTAATAACAACTATCAATGTCAGAATTAACATTCGTTCAATGTTTTTTAATTGCCATCACCTTTATCTGGAGCGGCTTTGTTCGCTCTGGATTAGGCTTTGGTGGCGCAGTGCTTTCTTTACCATTTTTACTACTCATCCATAACGATGCACTCATATATTTGCCGATTATTTCACTTCAGTTACTATTTTTCTCCGGTTTAATTCTGCGCCAAAACCACAAAGCACGAAAACAATACTTAAAAATGGGCGTCAAAAAAGAGGGATCGATAGACTGGCCTTATTTAAAAAAAGCCCTGTTAATTATGATTATCCCTAAACTTATCGGCGTTTTTGGCTTAATCACCTTACCAGCCACTATCATGGGGCTAATTATTTTCACGATTGTTTCTGTTTATTCTGTCTCATATATACTGAATAAACCTTTTAAGAGCCAACAAAAATCTTTCGATATTTTATTTTTGATGCTTGGTGGTTATATCAGCGGCACCTCTTTAATTGGTGCGCCATTATTAACGGCAGTGTTTGCTGTTCATGTAAGTAAGCACCAACTTCGAGACACTCTTTTTGCTTTATGGTCGATTCTGGTTACTATAAAAGTCGCTGCATTTATATATCTAGAAGTGGACTTCCAACTTATTCACCAACTTTGGTTATTACCCTGTGCAGGCTTGGGACATTTACTTGGCTTGAAGTTTCATCAGAAACTGCAGGAAACCGATTCCGTTATTTTTTATCGCGTACTTGGCAGCGTACTTTTGTTCGTGAGCTTTATTGGTCTCGTTAGAACCCTAACTTTATAAAAGGATAGAAAGTGACCACATTTCTTCGACGCTTGGAAATTCTAAATTTCCTTAAATCCAAACATAACAGCGTCGGCACCGAACTGATCCTGCAACATCTCATCAATGCAGGCTATTTAGATAGCAATGAGACCAAACAAAAAAGCCAGTTTCGGTTAATCCAACGTGATTTAGCATTTCTATTAGGCCGTAAAACCGAAGTTGATGATTGCGAAGAGGAAAAGAATGAGCTTGATGAATATGATAATGACTTTGGTTTATCCGCTGAGCAAGGATTAGGAAAAAGTCGCCATTGGCGCTTAGACCCCTACCAGCAATTAAATTATGACTTTGAACGCATGCCTGCGTTTATGGCTTTGGCCTTATCGGTAACTCAAAAGCACTTAACACAAGTATTACCCTCTTCCACTCAGCATGAATTGAAACGTATATTTCTTAACGCAGAATCCAAGCTCCAAAAGAGTGAACAGAAACTATCCCCCGTTCACTATCAACGATTAACAGATTCCGTAGAGTTTTTCCAACGTGGACAACACTTACAAACGCCACACTTTGAGATGAGTATTCTGGATACAATCTATCGTGCAATCTTACAAGGTAAACGTTTGAGTTTTACATATCGTGGGCAAGCGTTATCTAAAAAGTATGAGCTTCACCCTTTTGGGGTTGCTATTATGCTTCCTAAGCTCTATCTAATCGGCAAAAAACACGAAGATATTCAAAATAGAATCAGCCAACAGCAAAATGACAATACTTTCAGAAGTTTTTTGGTTCATAAGATTAAAGACATAGAAATCAGCGTTCAACCTAATTTCGTGCCCGACGACTTCCAGATAAAAACCTATCTCGCCGCAGGTAATATGGACGTCTTACTTGACCACTCTGACTCGAGCCAACATGAACTAGTACTAGAATTAAGCACAACACAGTACAGCAATTTAATTTCTGACTTAAAAGAGAGCCCCATTAGTACTAGCCAGTCATTAACACAACTAAACAACACAACATGGCACCTTAAAGCAGAAGTAAAGCGCACGATTCAGTTAAAAAACTGGCTATTATCTTTAGGTTTTCAAGCAAAAATTATATCTCCTTCGATAATTCGCGATGATCTCATACAAGCGCTTGATGCAATGAGAAAAAACTACCTGTAATAAAGAACAATCTCTAATAAACGACAAGACTTAAACTGGCTCGACTAACACCAGACGCATTTTTTGCTCACCAAAAATTTCTTTCAGTGCGCCACGTACTTCGTGGATGCTATCGCTCTTAATACGAAAACGAAATTTAGTGCCTTTTTGAGTAAATGCATTAACTCTGAACATAAGATAGCCCCTGTTTAAATAATTAAGTTAAGGTCTTTGCCTTAACGACAGGACTATCTTACAAACCTAAGCGACACTTATTGTCGCCATAATTATTATTCCACACTAAACGAAATAAACATTACGACCAAAGTGCTTTAGTCGTAACAAAAACTGGCTCAGCTATACGCACTCAATGATGACATCACTCAAAATTGAATTAGCAATAAAGCAGTGATCGTGCGCTTTATGGTGCATCTTTTCTATTTGTTCTTCAGATACTGAAGATTCTGTAGAAAATTCAACTTCTGGCAATAGTTTAATCATCTCAACATAGGTTTTACCTTGCTCATTTAAGCAGACAAAAGCAATTGCCTTCACATGATAGCCTTCAACAACTAAACGCTTTTTAGCCGCTAAGGCCAAAAAAGTCTGCATATGACAGCTAGCAAGACTAGCCGCCAATGCTTGCTCAGGGTCAACATAATCGGGAGTATTCGCAGAGGACATTGGAATCGAGATACCTGAAATCTGTGCCTCATGATTTGTTTCGTAACCAAGATGGCTAAACTCACCCTCACGTCGCCAACTCACCTTTGCGACGTGCTCACTCTTCATCTGACCATTCATGACTTGCTCCTATTTTATTATTTTGAATTATAAAAGCATTAAAGGTCACGGAAAATTATCTTTTATAGGTAACCTTGCCACCTTAAAAAGAAATAGAGACGTTGCACGATAACTGTTTCAATAAACTACTTTGTCATGCATGTACGTCTTTCAACCGGAATGAAAGGAGTTTGTGTCATAAAATTCTCAAATAAAGAAAAATTTATAATATTTTAAAGCGCTCGTAAATCAAAAGGAGTATAGGCGACTTGTCAGTATTCATCTGCTCCATACTAATGAAAGTCACTTATTACTGACGGGAGTCATCCTAAAAATTGCTCATGAATTAATATTTGGTGCCAGTACTGATATGGCTGAATTAATCGAAGCCAAGGTCGTCATTTAAGCGGGGAATATCGAGGGAGGGCCGATCTGTTATAGAGTGTGTCGTCTGTGCCATACGAGGCACTCAGAACACACCCTACAGGTAGATATTTCTAGCTATTTTTCTCAATTGAAATTAATTCAACTTCAAAAATCAATGCGGCATTCGGGCCAATTTTTCCACCAGCGCCACGTGAGCCATAGGCTAAATCAGAAGGAATAAATAATTTCCATTTATCACCGGTTTTCATTAACTGTAAAGCTTCTGTCCAACCTTTAATAACTTGACCTACACCAAATGTAGCAGGGCTACCACGCTCAACTGAGCTGTCAAAAACAGTCCCGTCGATAAGCGTACCATGGTAATGCACCGTCACTTTATCAGCAGTGGAAGGAGACTCGCCATCTCCTGATGATAAGATTTCATACTGTAAACCGCTTTCTAAAGTATTCACGCCATCTCGTGCTTTATTTTCAACCAGGAACGCAGTACTTACCGTTTGGTTTTCCGCTAATGCTGACTCAGACTTTTTTTTCATTTCAGCCATTTTTTGAGTTTGGAAAGTTTGCATCGTTGCAGCAACTTCTTCAGGAGTAAGCTTTGCTCCCTCACCTTCGAAGCCATGCGTAACACCGCTAAAGAATGCCTTTAGCTGAAGTTCCTCAATTTCTCGCTTCATCGATTCGCCAAACTTTAAACCAATCGCATAGCTATTTTTTGTATCGATATTATCAAGTGAGATTTCTTTTTCTTTTGCTGGCTGGCATGCGACTAAACCCAATGCCATCGCAGCAATTATGACTTTCTTCATGTTTATTCCTAGTTTTTTATATTGAGATTATGGAGTTATCTTTAGAACGATCAATCCTACTAATTTTTATACACTTTTTCCAAGTAAAATTAGGCATTTGCCAATACTGTAAGAAATTCATCGCCATATTTATCTAGTTTTTTCTTCCCAACCCCGCTTAGCATTGAAAATTGTTGCAATGTGGAAGGTTTGTTTACAACCATGTCCTTTAAGGTTGCATCATGGAAAATAACAAAAGGGGGGACACTTTGCTCATCGGCCAAGCGCTTTCGGCAAATACGCAGTGCTTCCCATAATTCAATATCATCCGAGCTAACTGGGGCGCTATTATTCTTACCTGATGAACTACTTTTCTTTTTTGATGCGTTTGTATCAAGCCTTAACGCAATCGTTTCCTGCCCTTTTAATAGCGCACGGCTCTTTTCAGAAAGATAAACCTGACCATGGTCAAAATTAACGTTCAGGTAACCCCTGGCAATAAGCTGACGGAATACCGAACGCCACTGAGATTCACTCAACTCGGCACCAATGCCAAAGGTAGACACATTTTGATGATTAAATTGAGTGACCTTATCTGTTAATTTTCCACGTAATACGCTAATTACATGCACCACTCCAAAACGTTGTCCGGTTCGGAAGACACAGCTAAGTGCTTTTCTAGCCGCGTCGGTGCCATCCCAGGTTATCACGGGTGTTAAACAACAATCACAATTGCCACAAGGCTCTTCCATTGTGTCGCCAAAATAAGCCATCAACATTTGGCGACGACAAGACGTAATTTCTGCCAACCCCAACATAGCATCTAACTTGCGTTGCTCAATGCGCTTAAATTGTTCGTTCGCTTCCGAACCCGCCATCATTTGTTTCAGCTTGATAACATCTTCCAAGCCATAAACCATCCAAGCTGTGGATGGTTGACCATCTCGCCCTGCCCGGCCAGTTTCTTGATAATAAGCTTCAATACTTTTTGGTAAATCCAAGTGAGCGACAAATCTGACATCTGGTTTGTCAATCCCCATTCCAAAAGCAATCGTGGCGACAATAATAACCCCGTCTTCTTTTAAGAACCTTTCTTGGTTTTGTTGCCGTACTTCTTTGCTTAAGCCTGCATGATAGGGGTAAGCTTTTAATCCCTGAGCGGATAACCACTGAGCCGTCGCATCAACCTTGTTGCGTGACAAACAATAGACAACTCCCGCATCGGATAAATGCTCTTGCTGAATAAAATTCAACAACTGCTGCCGAGGCTGATTTTTCTGGGCAATCCGATATTGAATATTCGGTCGATCAAAACCTGAAACAAACACCGCTGCCTGCTGCAAACCTAAACGAGCAATAATTTCTTCACGTGTTTTTGAGTCTGCCGTGGCGGTTAACGCGACTCGGGGCACATGAGGAAACTGTTCATGCAAAAGACTAAGCTGTAAATAATCTGCCCGAAAATCATGCCCCCATTGCGAGACACAATGAGCTTCATCTATCGCAAATAACGAAATCTGACACTCATTTAACCACTGAATAGTTTGAGGTAATGTGAGCCGTTCTGGCGCAATATAAATAAGGTCTAACTCGCCCTTTCGAGCTTGTCGTTCTACTTCATTATTATGCCCTGGCGGCATTGAGGAATTCATACAAGCCGCTTTAACACCCGCCTGTGACATGGCAGAAACCTGATCCTGCATGAGGGCAATCAAAGGGGAAATAACGATCCCCACACCATCACGAACTATCGCGGGTATTTGATAGCATAGTGATTTCCCTCCACCGGTAGGCATCAGCACAAAAGCATCTTTGCTCTGTAGTAATGCATTGATCACATCATCTTGTGGTGACCTGAACGTGGTATATCCGAAAACGGCTTCCAGAACTTTATATGCATCCTGCATCATCATTTTTCGCACTTAGTGTTACTCTTCAAAATCCCGATGCCATTGGCACATTCTTTCGGCCACTCCGAATAAAACATAATCACTACGTACCGAACTAAAAATATCAAAAGCATGCTGAGCACCAGTAATTTCTGCAAACTCAACCATATTTGTCGATATTTCATCCAAGCGACTGGCAAAGTATTGGGCTTCGCCTAAAGAGGTCAGAGAGTCTTTGTCACCGTGAATGATTAGAAATGGCGGCGCATCTTTATTAATATGCGTCATGGGTGACATTAGGCGATATAGGTTTTCATTTTCTTGTTTCGTTTGCTTAATAATTTTTTTGCGCAGAATAATTTCTAACGCAAGACTAAGCTGTAGCTTATTTTGGTCCAACAAATCATAAATTCCGTAATATGGGATACACCCTTGCACCGAAGTATCTTTATCCTCGAAATCTGGCTGTAATTCGGGCACGTTGGCACTAAGCGCAAGCAATGATGATAAGTGCCCTCCCGCTGAGCCACCGGTGACGACAATATAATCAGGGTTCCCACCATACTCTCGAATATGCTCCTTCACCCAAACCAATGCTTTTTTGCAATCAATGATGTGGTCAGGAAAGGAAGCATCAGGACAAAGC
The DNA here is from genome assembly GCA_913020495.1 of uncultured Oleiphilus sp. Classification (GTDB taxonomy): domain Bacteria; phylum Pseudomonadota; class Gammaproteobacteria; order Pseudomonadales; family Oleiphilaceae; genus PZPK01. Next base: position 9,420 of record CAJWBJ010000033.1, on the reverse strand, counting down.
CGGTAATCGATCGAAACACACACCCAGCCTCGCTTGGCCATTTCAACCGTTAACGGAACACCTTGTTCATTTTTACTGCCGTAACCATGCGTCCATGCCCCGCCATGAATTTGAAATAAAACCGGGGCATTTTGAGGCAAACTTCTGTTTCGACGAATATCAAGTTTCAAACGAAAGTTATCGACCTCTTGGTAGACGATATTTTTGATCACTTCAACCTGATCGGACTTCCAGCTAGAAAACGGAAGTAAAAGACGCGTCATATCAAGCTCGATATGACGGCTCCAAGCGCTTAAATCTTCTTTCTTTCTATGGGGAATCACAATGCGATCCATTAGGACTTTCGCTTTATAGCCTGAGAAGTAGTGGTAAGCCAGCATCATCCAGGAAGCAAAAAATGCAACGATACCTGTTGCCCCAAAAAAACCGTCTACAACCCCAAAAAAAACAAACCAAGAGACCATAAAAAGTTGAGCGATGACAATATGAATCGCCAACTCTCCTACCAACCACCCAAACAAGAAACTAGGCACAATCCATTTTGGATGTTGATATAAAGGGCGCATAACATTAATGGTAAACCCAACACTTACAAGACTTAAAATAAAAAAGAACAGTGTCATATTTTTACCTATCCAGGTTTATAGTTTGATGTGATTACGATTTTAATGATAAAAAATTACATGATGGGTACACCAAATAACTGAAGATGGTGCATACCGATACCAACATAGACAGCACCACCAATTAATATCACCAGAATATCCATAATTATGGATTTCTCATCTGGTTTCTGCCACTCAGCACGTTTATTTGCACTAACCATAGCCAGAACAGCAAAAGCGAGAAATGAACCAAATAAAATAATAGACGCCAAATCGCCATTAATAAGCAGATGACCTATTGCCCAGACCTTTACTGCTATTAGCATCGGATGACGAATTTTACGCTTAAAGTTTGAGGGGATATAGGCAGCCACCAACAAAATTATAGTCGGCAGCATCAATAGCTTAGTGACAACGGAAAGCATCTGGGGAGGTTGCCAAATTTCGACAAAAGGGGCATTTGCTTTCCCTAATATAATCAGAGCAAAGCTAGCAAGCGAAACTAAAGCAAACACACCTTTATATTTCAATTCACCAAAGTTTGAGATCAATGTTGCTCGCTGTGTTTGAAACGCAGGAAACAAGTGAATAGCGATAAAAATACATAAACCCAAAACAAGCAATGTCATAATTCCGTCCTTATTTAATATTATTTGAAGTATAGGATACGAAATATTATGCCACTAACGCTAGCTGACTTTATGCAAAAGTGAATACCATTAACTTTCCAGCCTCAAGAACAATTTATTCTGCTGAAAAATAAATATCACCATAAAAGGCCGTCGCCTTTCCATCACTGTTATCAGTATCGGTCATGATAGCAATAGCATCTATTGAACTAACCTCATCGCCTAACCAGTGCTTTAGCGCCTCGTAAATATTTCTTTTTTCAACATACCAAACACCAGTTTGATCACTTGCAGTTCTTGCAGCGACCATATGGGCATTATCAGGTGCAAATGCATTCGGCCATTCTACATCTTTTTCTGCTCGACTTGACCAGACATAATTTAATGCCTTGGTTCGCCAAAAAAACAAACCTCCTGATACGACAACATAAATCCTTGCAGCATAGTCATCACCTTGCTTTTTTGTTTCATCCAATGCGGGCAGTCGACCCTCTATCCGCCAACGCCAATTCAGATAAGGGTATTTTTTAATATCGACAACCAGCTCTTTAAACAAACCCGATGCGGAATCATTACTCTGTGCTTTGAGCGCTATATCATGATCTATTTGTGTCAGCACATAAGAAGTTTGTTGATCGAATACCTTTTCTTCCCAGCCCTCTAGAGTGTTGGAAGAAAACACACCAATAGGAATATGGCTTTCCTGCTTTATTGAGTCAGATAAAACTTCACCGGAAAAGATACAAAACAGTATCAAATACTTCATATACGCCTACTCCAACACTTGGCCATCATTTATGCCACCTCACTCTATACGGAAAACTAAAAATCGCAAATATTCGAACATTAATGGCAATTATTCTAGAGAATGCCAAACACTGAATAAATTTTTAAGTAAGATAGGCTAAACTACGTCTAATAAGAAACATACATTCATCGACTATTACCAAACCAGACCTATGAGCGCATTTAAATCTAATAATTTACTTATCATTCTAGCGATTGTACTTATTTACCCTTTGCTAGAACTAGTACTTTACGCATTGGACATTCCATCATCACTTGCAAGCATAAGTATCGCTTCTGTTTTTACTTTAGTTGCAGTCACTATTTGGTATCAACTGAGAATTATTCGCCCATTGGAACGATGTACACAGCAGCTCCATAAAGAATGTTCTGAATCTGTTGATTTTTCAATACGATTGGACGCTGACCAAGTAACGGATGATTACCGCCCTCTTTTCTCTCTGATTAATAAGCGTCTTTCGAATACTGAAAGTGTTGTTCGAGAACTACACAAGTGTGTCTCACGCTTGACACCAATGAGTAAAGAGCTAGCAGAAACTTACGGCGTAATGAACCAAAATACGGTCATGCAGTCTCATCATGGCGGTATTTTAAGCAGTTCAATTGACGATATGTTAGCCGCCACCGAAAATATTGAGCATGACATCAAGCATATCACCTCAAACATTTCCGAAATGAGTCATGACATCAAAGACTTTGATGTTCACCTAAGTGAAACCATTCACTCCATTGACACCATTGAAAAACATATTAATGAATCAAACACCGTTCTTTCCGACTTAAGAGATGACAGTACTAAAATTACTAAAATCATTGAAGAAATAACCGGTATTGCAGAACAAACCAATCTACTGGCATTAAATGCCGCCATTGAAGCCGCTCGTGCAGGCGAACAAGGTAGAGGCTTTGCTGTCGTTGCCGATGAAGTACGTTCATTAGCCGAACGTACACGAGGCTCTGCTGATGAAGTAAAGGGTATTGTTGATAGTATTTATAGCGGAACACATAACGTATCGGAAGTAATGCAATCAAGCCAGAATGATATCAAAACCACCATTTCAAGCGCTCAATCTTCACAAGAAGACCTACATAAAACTGAAATAGCAATTGAAGATATCCGCCTTCTTTCAGATAAAATATTGCATTCCATGCAGCAGCAAAATGAAACAAAAGCCCAGTCAAAAAACTCTGCCGATGCTTTAATTGAACTTAATAGTGAAGCTTTGCAACATGCAAATATGCAATCGCTAACTGAAAATGATTTAGACAAATTATCTGACAGTATCGCGGGAAAACTTAAGAACCTTCATATAGAAAATGTTGAGCACTCTCTTGAGCGTCGCTTCAAAAAACGAAATAAAACTGATACTGCCGACAATGACGCCACCTTGTTTTAATTCTTAGGGAGCTTTGCGCAACAACTATTTAACAAAAAAATGCCTTCATTCCGCTACATTTTCAGTCGGAAGGAAGGCAGTTTAAGTCTCAAGCAATAATATCGATTAAGTGAATTTCAAATATTAAAATTGCTTTAGGTGGTATCGTCGGAGGCGAACCGGCTTCACCATAAGCCAATTGATACGGCACTACGATTCGCCATTTTGAACCGACCCCCATCAACTGAAGCGCTTCTGTCCAAGCAGGTATTACCTGATTCAAAGCGAACTCGGCAGGCTCATTGCGAGTAATCGAGCTATCAAACACCTGCCCATCAATGAAAGAGCCATGGTAGTGAACCTTAACGGTTTGCTCAGCACTAGGTTTATCACCATCACCGGCTTCCAGAATTTCAAACTGCAAACCTGAATCGGTAGTTACCACGCCTTCACGCTTAGAGTTGTCTTCTAAAAATGTCTGACATAAAAACTGATACTTTTCAGCACGTTCTTGTTCAAACTTTTTACGACTTTCTTTTACCACATCGTAAGCTTCATTCAATTCATTTTCAGATAGCAAAGAAGGTTCACCATTATAACATTGGCGTAAAGCGAGCACGGCGGCTTCAACGTCCATACCTTCAAATTTATTTTTTTGAAGCTGACGACCAAACTGCCAACCAAAGCCATAACTCACTTTTTGCTCAAATGTTTCTGGTTTTTTGCTGCTCTTTTCTGACATATATATCTTTACCCTGTTTAATTACGCTCTAGAGAGCTTTGTATCACTCATGATTCTTCATTTAATACCGGCTGCAATTTCTAACTCATCAATCGCCGTTTCAACATAGTCTAATAAGCGCTGCATTGATGGTAGCGTTCTGCGACAAGCCGTGAATCCGAATTCCAGCTGATCGATATAACTCACCAATGTAATGTTCAAAGCAATACGATCAAGCGGAATTGACACAGGGTACATTCCTTGCAACCTTGCACCATTCCAATAAAGAGGTTTCTTTGGCCCGGGTACATTAGAGATCACGACGTTAAATGCCTGAAGCTTGTTTGATAAACCCGTCAGCATATTCAGCCCTGCAGGTGCTAAAGTTAGTGCGGTGTAATTAATCGCTTCTTCAAGACTCATTTGAGATACACGCTTTTTCGCGTCACTCACTGAGTTTTTAACCATATCCAAACGTTGTGCCGGGTCAGCGACATGTGTCCCCAAGCTCGCTAGAATCATTGCAATCTGATTTCCGCCCGTACTATCGTCCCTGCGCATTGACATGGGCACCATAGCAATTAAAGGTTTTGTCGGCAGACATTTCTGACTAATTAAATAGTTCCGCAAGGCACTTCCGCAAACAGCCAATACAACATCATTCAAGGTGGCATCCATCTTTTTCGCTAACACTTTAAAACGTTCAATAGGATACGACTGCGCAGCAAAACGTCTTGAACCGGTGATAGGTCTGTTCAAAATACTCGCTGGCGCTTGAAAAGCTGACACGTAATCAGGGTTAGACCGCGCCTGCTTAACTGCGTGAGTCACTTCTTTTATGAGTGTTGGTACCGTTGAAATTTGTTTGCCGGCAGCATTCGCCAGCATCGCTAAGCTTGAGGCAATATCACCCTGAGTCACACTGGCTCTTGTTGATTTTGCAACTTGAGGTAAAGCCCATAAAGGCGGAAGATCTCGCGCACTCTGGTCTTCAGATAACAGTTTCGAAGTCATACGCATTGCTGCAACACCATCCATCATGCAGTGATGCGCTTTAAAGTACATGGCAAAGCGACGTCCACGAATACCTTCAATTAAATGGCATTCCCACATCGGGCGCTGACGGTCTAATAAAGCACTGTGCTTAACCGATATCAGTGAAAGTAACTCACGTATCCGACCTGGCTTGGGTAAAGCGCTATGACGAAAGTGATGTTCCAGGTCAAACTGCTGGTCTTCTTCCCAGTAATATTGCCCAAACCGGGTTTTAAGTCGCTGGTTGAAAGGCATTGTTGGTTGATCAAAAGAGCGCATATATTCAGCCAGTTCAGTGACATATTTTGGCCCGGCACCTTCTGGAAAGTCATATAAATGCAGACCACCAACATGCATTGGTTGCTGTCTTTTTTCTAACCACAAAAAAATTTGATCTGCCAAAGTCAATGATTTCATTTTGATTCCATCCAAGAAGCTACGGGTAGAGATAAATACCAGTGAAAAGAAATGATAACTACCCTAAAATAAGTTCCGCAAGCATAACGGAGATTTTGTGATTCGAATAGCATAAAGATATGCTCTTTAAAGATTAAACGGCACAACCCCCTTTAATGCTAACAGTATTCGACGTAGGCCTTACTTTATGAGTAAAAACTATTCAGTCCCGGATGGTTCAACTGAAATTCTGTACGAGATTAAAAAAAGTAAATTCATTGCTCGGTTTTGCTTGGCAGCAAATCGTAGTGAAGCAATGAAAGTTCTGGACCAGGCAAAAAAAGACTACCCTGATGCGAGACACCATTGCTGGGCTTATTTAATCGGTCCACCTAAAACCCCCACCCTTATGGCAATGTCGGATGATGGAGAACCCAGCGGCACGGCTGGAAAACCAATACTGAATGTCATGCAGCATAAAGAAGTCGGTGATGTGATGATCGTAGTGATACGTTATTTCGGGGGTATAAAATTAGGTGCTGGCGGGCTTGTAAGGGCCTACTCACAGGCAACGCAAATGGCTTATGATCGCGCCCCAACTTTATTACAGGTTCAATTAGAAGAATACGAGCTGAATTGCGATTTTGCAGATGAACAAAACATACGCCACTGGTTGAGCCTTCATGAAGGGCATGTACTTGAAACAAGTTATACCCAACACGTCAACGTCAGCATTGCACTGAGTGAAAAATATCTACCTGAGCTAAATAACTTTCTTGCAACACTTAAAGGCGCTCACTTACTTAAAGATTAGATGATTAGTTAGTGCCTCACGACTACAAATTGTACCCAAGCTAGACACCATCAACTCACTCTCCTATATTGTTAAGACCCTATTGCTTTTTTCAGACTGGTTATCACCATGTTTCGATTTCCGCCTAGTTTCTTAACTCTTTTCTGCCTGCTCTATTCTATTTCTGGGTTTGCTAGTACTCATGACGATAAAACAAAGCCCATCCGTATTATTACCAACAACTGGACAAGCCAAATTGTACTTTCTCAAGTAACTGGCAGGATATTTCAGCAAATGGGCTATCAGGTTGAATACACCCCTACTTCTACTGCCGATCAATGGGGAGCATTAGCGCATGGTCTTGCTCATGTTCAGGTAGAAGTATGGCAAGGCACCATGTCAGAAATGTTTAACAGAATGATAAAGGCAGGCCGTATTGTTCATGCCGGAACGCATGATGCAAAAACACGCGAAGAATGGTGGTACCCAAAATATGTTGAGAGTATATGTCCAGGACTACCAGATTGGAAAGCATTAAAAAATTGCGCACAAAAATTTGAAACGCCGTTTTCAAAACCTTCAGGCACTTACTTTGCCGGCCCTTGGGAAAAACCCGATGCTGCACGTGTTAGAGCACTAGGCTTAGATTTTAAAGTCAAAGAGCTTTCCAAAGGCGATGATCTTTGGGTTGAATTAGAAAAAGCGGTCAAAACCAAACGACCGATCGTACTGTTTAATTGGACACCTAACTGGGTCGAATCAATTTACGAAGGCGCATTTATCGAATTCCCCAACTACAGCCCTGAATGTGAAACAGACCCTAACTGGGGCATCAACCCCAATTTTGTTCACGATTGCGGTAACCCAAAAGGTGGTTGGTTAAAAAAAGCAGCATGGGCAGAAATGGAAGCTTTCTGGCCCTGCGCTTATCAAACCCTCGAAAATATAAATTTTACAAATATGCAAATTGCCACTGCTTCTTCTTTAGTAGACGTGCAAAATCAAACAATCGAAGACGCGGCGATTAACTGGTTAAATGATAATGAGAAAATTTGGCGCAAATGGATTCCGGGCAACTGCACACCATGAAACTTTTTGAATCCAAATTCTTTCCACGCAGCAAAAGCCCCTCAATTTCCAGACAACTCATGTTTATTGTATTTTCCCTATATTGCATGGTCGCCGTCACTGTCACCATCATACATATGGTCAAGGAATATTATCACACGCAAACGACCATCAAAAATGAACTACAGTCTTATGAGAAAATATTCGGACCTATTTTAAGTAAAGCTTTGTGGGATCTGGATCGAGACCGAATTAATGAAGTTGTGATGGGAATGTCACAAGTACCGATTATTGTCGGAATAAAAGTTGAACGTATTCAGGGAGACTCATTAATAACCATCGAAAAAACAGGACTATTTGAGGGTAAAAGCGCCAATACAAAGAATGGCGCTTCTAATAAAACACACAACTTAGATAACAGCTTTGACGACCTGTTTTCGTATCGTTTTCCTGTTTCCTTTGAGTTTTTGAACAATAAAAAGAAATTAGGCTACGTCACGCTGTATTCAAACTCTACAGTCATTCTTAATCGGGTACAGCTTGGTTTTTTCTTTTTAATCATTAATGCCATCATCAAAGGCGTGGCGTTATGGTTAATATTTTTATGGGTCAGCAAGTATATATTATTAAAACCTTTAAGAAGACTAACCTACACCATATCGGACCTCAATTTTGATAACCTCTCAAACTTTAAAATTAATCTGAAAACCCCCCAAGATAACGAACTAACGGTCATTGAAAATGCTGTCACGACAATGGTCAGAGAACTTGACTCAGCCAAACATGAAGTTTTAGAGTTCAACAAAAGGCTTGAAGATGAAGTCAACCTCAGAACTAGAGAACTGGTTAAAGCAAAAATATTTGCTGAAAAGTCAGCGAATGCAAAGAGTGAATTTTTAGCCAAAATGAGCCATGAAATACGCACCCCCATGAATGGCGTTCTTGGCATGCTTCACCTGATATTAAAAGACAACTTATCTAATAGCCAAAAAGAGAAAACGCTTGTGGCACAATCAAGCGCTCAGTCTTTATTAAACCTAATCAATGATATACTGGACTTTTCAAAAATAGACGCCAATAAGTTGGAGCTGGAAATAATTGATTTTGACCTGCATCAATTAATCAGTAACGTCACTGAATCATTTGCGCACCAAGCAGAAGAGAAAGAGCTTGAAATCCACTTAGAGCTCGCCGGTGTAAAACAACATTGGGTAAAAGGCGACCCATCACGAATCAGACAAATCCTGTCTAACCTGATATCAAATGCCATTAAGTTTACACCTCAAGGATTCATCTTAATCAAAGCAAAATTAACTCAAGATAAAGCAGGTCATCATATATTCACTTGCATGGTACAAGATAGCGGCATAGGCATCCCAGAAGACAAAGTCGACTCACTTTTCAATTCTTTTACTCAGGGAGACGCCTCAACAACTCGGCAGTATGGCGGAACAGGTTTGGGGTTAACAATCGTCAAAAAATTATGTGAGTTAATGCATGGTAATATCAGCATTGAGAGTAAAGAGGGTTCAGGTAGCCAGTTTGAATGCACGCTTAGCTTGGGTCGTAGTAACGTCATCCCCCCTGTCATCACAATCAAAGAGGACGTATCAAGTACCGAAGAGGCTATCGAATGGCCTCCAAACTCCCGAATTTTAATGGTTGAAGATAACCATATAAACCAATTGGTTGCCCAAAATTTGCTAGAGGTTATGGGGCTAGATTATGCCATTGCCAATGATGGCCTCGAAGCACTCGAAGTATTAAATCAAGCATCAGAACTGCCGCCGTTTTCTCTAATTCTCATGGATTGCCAAATGCCTAAAATGGACGGCTATCAAGCAACTAAAGAAATTCGAGAAGGGCACGCTGGCGACTATTACAAAAATACGACGATTATTGCCTTAACTGCAAATGCGATGAAAGGTGATCGTGAAAAATGCCTGAAACAAGGTATGAACGACTATTTAGCAAAACCAATTGACCCAGA
>CAJWBJ010000032.1 GCA_913020495.1 uncultured Oleiphilus sp. | reverse complement strand
CTATTACGATTGATGAAGGGACTGCTTTTATAGATCCTGGCGCTGTGGCAATTGATGATGTCGATGGTTTTGTAAGTTTAACGACGACCAGTAATATCGATTTTGATGTGCCAGGTACTTATGTCATTACTTATACGGGGGAGGATGACGCAGGCAATACCGTTACCACGACTAGGACAGTTGAGGTGCTCGATATCAGTGCTCCCATTATTCTTATGAATGGTGAGAAGGTGGTCTCTTTGGTTGAGGGTGATAGTTATGATGATCTTGGCGCTTCAGCGATGGATAATGTTGATGGCGAAGTATCTGTCTCTATTATTAATAACGTCAACACGCTGGTGCCTGGTTGGTATTCTGTTGAATATACCGTCACCGATACAGCTGGGAATACTGCTACTGTTTCGCGTGCTGTAACCGTTACTTGGGCATCTGGTGTGGGTAATGCCGAAGGCGTACTGCTTCAAATTGATAACTCAGACCCAGAATTTACTGGTGAAGGGCACCCATATTTCATTCAGGAAAACCCAGATATGGTGAATGGCAATATGGCGACGATGGCTTTCTGGACTTATTTTGGTTGGGAATCTGATAGCTACTTTCAGTATAAACTTGATGGGCTACCTGATTCGTTAGGCTTGTATGAAATCACCATGAACACATCAACGCGTATGAATGATTGTTATGGTGCTTCTTATCAAGTATTGGACCCCTTAATGAATGTGGTCGACCACTTCTCAGTGGATCATTCCTCTGGAGAGTTGGCGCATAAGCAATCGCTGTTTATTGGACAGGCTGCCTTACAGAAAGGTTATGCTATTCGTATTAATACACCGACTAGCCTATGTTCTAGTATGGACTCCAAATACCAAGCATGGTTCGACCAGTTGCAAGTAAGAGGGATTAATGAAAGTGAAGTTAAAGAGCCCTTGTTTAAAGGCGGCTATCTAAGAATTGATGATTCAGATGCCGCATTTACAAGCAGCTTTCCTTCAAGCGTCAATGTTAAAGCGGTGAATGGCAGCTTACGCATGATTCAGACTGCTGGTGTGGCAAGCTACAATTTAGATGCCTTACCTGAGCAGCCGTATTATTACGATATTAAACTGAATAGAGTGCCTATGGCCTTGTATGATAATTGTACAGATTGGCCTTATCATTTGTTTGATGAAAATGATAACTTTATCAAAAATCTTATCGAAGCTTCTGTCGATAACGAGTGGTTAACATTCGGGAGGACGGTACTGAAGAAAGGTTATTCCATAAAGATTGATACAACGAGTAGCATGGAAAGTTGTAGTTACATTCGAGGGTACATAGATGAACTTGAGCTATTTCAGCATTCAGCAGACAAAATTGCTCCCACCATTACACTAACGGGGGCAGCAAGTGTCACGATGGTACAAGGTAGTGCTTTTGTTGAACCCGGTGTAACCGTGACTGATAATCGTGACAGTTCGGTAAGTGTTACAAGCAGTAATGATATTGATGTCTCTGTGCTAGGTTTCTATACGGTAACCTATACATCGACTGATAACTCTGACAATACTGCAACAGTGACTAGATCAGTTGAAGTAACTGCCGCGCCTTAACTAGGAGGCGTGTACTTAAGTTAAATCAAACCAGAGGCCTCATACGCAGGCCTCTGGTTTTAACCTGATTATATATTGAAATAATAACATTCTGACCCTGTTAAAGTTTTGTGCTTTGATGGGGGCTTAGGTAGTAGAATAGTCTAATGCGCATTCTTAATAGTCTGGTACGACCAAATAATATGAAGAGTCGCATATTACTGGCATTGCTATCGGTGTTATTACATTTTTTATCGATGCCTGGTAGTCCGTTTCCCTTATTGGTATGGGTTGCTTTGGTACCGGTAGGTTTAGCCATTTCAAATGTATCACCTCGATACTCCGCCATACTATTATACCTAACGATGTCTGCGTTTTGGCTCGTTGGCATATGGTGGCTAATTCCCGCGATCGTAAAATTTACACAAGTGAGTTACGTTTTTGCCATTCCAATACTGATAGCGCTTTGCTTCTTTATTGCACTTCCTTATGTTTTGATCGGTTGGTTGATTGCGAACAAGCAATGGCTATATAAACCCTTCGGCATCATTTTTATAAGTGCAAGTTATGCCGTGATGACGCTCGTATTTCCAAACCCCATCCCTGGTAATATTGCGCATTCGCTTTATCAGTACCCTATCTTTTTACAATTACTCGATGTGGGTGGTGTCGCTATGGTTCTGTTTCTGGTTGTTTTTGTGAACTGGCAAATAGTTAAGGCAATTCACTCATTTCAACATAATCGGCAGCAAGCTGAGTTCGCCTTGCTGAGGGGCGTGTTGGTGCTGGCTATCGTCTGCGTTTATGGTGCACTTAAAATTGGCCTGTATGAGGGGGGAAATGACAAGACCATTGAGCTAAAGATTGGTATGGTCCAGCCAAAGCTGCTAAGAGAAGATAATATTGAACGACTTTATTCCTTATCCGAAAGATTAGTTGCTCAGAACCCCGATATTGATCTACTTGTTTGGCCTGAGTTTCCAACAGCATTTTCGTATGTCGGAAATAGCTGGGACAAACAAAAAGTTGACTACTTGATCGCGAAGCTCAATAAACCTGTGGTAATTGTTTCTGGTTATATCTATGAAGAAGGTGCAGACCCAAACGATAGTGCGTCAAGATATTATAATACAGCCCATTTGATAGATGAAAATAGAGTTCTGAAAAGTAGTTACCAAAAGCAAGAGCTGGTCCCATTTTTTGAATATCTGCCTAGGGAGCAACAATGGCCATTTTTACGTGAATTATTTCCAGAAGCACTTAGATATATTCCTGGGAATGAGGCAAATGTTTTTCATCTGGACTCAAATACACGCATTATTCCTTTGATTTGTTATGAGACTATATTTCCTCAACTAACACGAGAATTTATTCAAAAAGATGGGAATATTATTATCAACTTAGTAAATGATATTTGGCTTGGTGACCAGTGGGCATCTTCATATCACTTTGCCGTGGGCTTATTTCGTTCTATTGAACATCGCGTTCCTTGGGTTCGCGTTAGCAATTCTGGAATTAGTGGTATGGTATCAGCCTCGGGAGTGATAGATAGCGCAACCCTTACCGCTCAGCAAGTCATTGCAAGTCGTGTTTTCGATGTTGAAATACCATCAGAAAGGAGCTTCTATTCCAGGTATGGTGATATATTTTTGTTCGGTTTGTTGGTCGTCATACTGATTGGAACTTTTAATGACAAGATGCGAAAAGTATTAAAAGTGCATAGAAGGGGGTCCAGTGAGAGCGGTATTTGAAGTGAATGAAAGAGTCTTTCAAATACCGCGATTTATAAACGCACAGATTCTAAAATTAACAGGATTTCAGCTTAATAGTCTAAGGGAAAAGAAGTCATGAGTCATAAGTCATCTAAATCTACTTTTTCCTTGGTTGGTATGGGCTTAGCATTGGGGTTAATAGCTGGTTCATTTGCTTATACCAGCTATGTTCAGGAAAAAAGTACCATCAATAATTTATCGCGTAAGCCAGCAGGGGAAAATACGGTATCTAACTCGGATATTAATTCTCAAGAAGCGCTAACAGCGATTAAAGTTGCAACAAGTAAGATGAATGTAGAGGCTCTTAAGTCCGAATGGATCCAAAAGCTCAGGGAAAAATATGGGCATATGATTCATGATATCGTCACACAGGTTCAGCTTAAGAGTGATTCTAACGAACTTTTGAAATTGTACCCACAACAAGGGCGCGCATTGTTTGGTAGTATTGTCGACGGCGCATTCCCCAAGTTATCTGCTCAGGTGCTAAAAGCAGTTTCTAGCATGCTTATATACGACCGATGGCTGCTAGATAATACGCTGATCATAAACAAAATGGATTTAGCGAAGCAAAATACTGAGTTATGGAAAAAGCGGGAATCCTTGTTTGGCGAAGATGCTAAGCGAATTTGGTCCGATAAAATTAGTTTCGAGGAAGAGCGGCGTGTAACGCTTGAAGAAGCTGTCGGTTTATTAGATTCGTCTTATGATACCAATATGTACGAGAGAATCGCCATTCTTCAAACCGCATTTAAAGCACAGTATGATGAAACTATGGATTGGGATGCATTTGACAGTACTGGCATCTTATCTAAGATGTTATTTGGTTTTGACTCTGTGCAGCAAGAGTTGGCTGCGTTGTCAAATGAGCAGCGGCAAATTGAAATCGACTCAATCAGGCGATCCATCGGTTTTAATGAGTTATCTATAAATAAAAAATCTCAGCAAGATCAGAAACGTGAAAGGCGCTGGCAAAAAGGCTATCTATATATGGCCGAACGCAGCGAGCTGATGCTTAATTCGAGTGATGAGGTATTAACCGAAGCGTTGTATAAACTTCAAACCAGATATTTCAGACACGAAGCGCCCACTATTGCAAAAGAAGAGCGTGAAGGCATTATGAGGTTCGACATTCCGCGAGTTTATGGACTCAATTAATTAGCTGCACTAGTGTGATTTCTAGGAAAACTGGCGGACTTATGGTCTTCGGACTTCGTCTCTTAGCCGTTCAACGGATGCTTAGACAATCAACCCTTAATTCCTCGCTACGCTACATCAGCCAATATTTATTTAAACTAAAGCCAGCTTTTTTTTTGCTAAATAACCGATAAACCTATTATGAGAGAAGTAGCCACTTCCTTTTTACTCGACAAAATGGCCTACACAAAGTTCTGTATAATTTTGTAATTCTCAGCGCCGAATTTTCTAATTGAACTACACTTAGAGCATATTTCGCGTGATGTAGAAAATCTAAGTGCGGAAAGTGAGCTAATTATATGGACAAAAAAGAGTTACTAAAAATGATCCCGTCGGCAGTGAATAAAGTTTTTGAACATTACGAAAGTACAGAAGAATTAACGTTGGATGATACTAATCGCCCTGTGATTGTAGATAAAAGCGGCGTAGCACCAAATCAAATTATCAAAATGGTATTGATGAGTGATTCCCTTGGGCGAGCCCAAGTGATTATACCTGCTGACTGTTTACTGGACGTGGATGCGCTTAATCGTTCTGTCGGTCGTTCATTAGAGGCATTACCAAATGAAGATGTATCGAGTTTGATTTCTCGATATAGCTTAACGGAGTTGCCAGCTATTCCGGATATTACTGGTTTACCTTCAATTATTGATTCAAGAGTATTAGAAAACGATACTATTTATGTCGAATCTGGCCAGCCGGGGCAATTGATTAAATTAAGTAAAGAAGCTTTCTCAATATCAACCAAAAAAGCTAAAGAAGCTTCTTTTGTCGTACCATTGAGCTCAATCCCCTGTAATCCGGAAAGTTCATCGAATGATCTTGAAAAAATTAATCAGGCGATTGAAAAATTCACCTCGCTCAGAATCAAACAGCGTTTAGAAGACACCTTGGAGTTACCGCCTCTTCCGCAGAGCGCACAAGACATCATCAAGTTGCGATCTGACCCAGATGCGGGCTCTGATGAATTGGCAGATATTATTGAAAGAGACCCTAGCTTAGCCGCGCAGGTTGTAAGTTGGGCCTCAAGTTCATTTTATAATGCTCCGGGGAAAATTAAATCTGTGCATGATGCGATTGTGCGGGTTTTAGGCTTTGATATGGTGATGAACCTCGCGATGGGTTTGGCGCTTGGGCGGACTTTGAAGGTACCTGAAGATGAGTCCAAAGGTTATACACCTTATTGGCATCAGGCGATGTGGATTGCTTTGGGAACTACCGCTTTAATTAGTAAAATTGAACCTGCGTATCGACAGAGTTTTGGTTTGTCTTATTTGTCAGGGCTGTTACATAATTTTGGTTACCTTGTATTAGCACACGTTTTTCCGCCTCACTTTATGCTTATTTGCCGTTATATTGATGCAAACCCTCATGTTGATTCCGCTTATATCGAGCACTTTTTGTTAGGCATTACGCGTGAGCAGGTAGGTAGTCAATTAATGTCTGTTTGGAATATGCCTGAAGAGGTGACAATAGCACTTCGTCACCAGAAAAATGAGACATACGATGGCGAGTTTTCCGAGTATGCAAGTGTTTTGAATCTCACGCATCATTTGCTATCAGATGAAGGTGTAATTCAAGCGGCAGAGACATCGTTGGACGAGAGCATATACGAGCGCCTTCACCTGACTAAAGAAAGTGCGCAAGCTGCAATTGCAAAGCTGCTTGAAAACAAAGATGATGTTGCTGGTGTCGCAAATCTTATGGGGCGCTAGTAAGGCTTGAAAAAACAGGTAAACTAGACGGCAGATTCATTCTGTCGTTTTACTTTTGAGCACGCCATGTCTATCGAAATCATTCCTTTTGAACGATTGTTAATCACGTTTATTCCTGCACTATTAGTTCTTTTTTTAATGTTTCATTGGCACTTACCTTACCGTAAAGCCTGCTATGCCATATTTCGAATGCTGATACAGCTGATGTTGATTGGCTATGCTCTGATTATGATTTTTGATTCAGGCAGTTCATGGGTGACGCTAGGCGTATTAACGATGATGGTGGTTGCTTCAAGCTGGATTTCGTTAAATACGCTATCGCCAGATAAGAGTCATGGTGTTAACAAATTTCATGTATTTCCCCTCTCACTTGCGGCTATATTATTGGGGGGAGGGACGACATTAATGTTAGTGACGCAGTTGGTACTGACATTAGACCCTTGGTATATGCCTAGATATATGGTGCCATTAGCAGGAATGATTTTCGCTACATCGATGACAAGCATTAGCTTAGCCGGAGAGCGCCTACAATCAGAACTATGTCAAGGCCACAGTTATGAACAAGCCAGAACAGTTGCTTTCAGAACGGCTATGATTCCTATTATTAATTCTATGTTTGCTGTTGGTCTGGTGTCATTGCCGGGGATGATGACCGGACAGATTTTATCTGGGGTATCACCCTTTATCGCGGCAAGATATCAAATTATGGTGATGTGTATGTTGTTTAGTGCTTCAGGTATATCGAGTGCAATTTTTTTAGTAATAGTACGAAAGCATTTTGTTAAGCGCGATACATATTAACAGCGAGTTTATCGACGAAGGTCTTCAATATACAGGTGATATAGCTTTGGCTCCATGATGGAGTTAACGGGGCTTGGTACTTTTTGCATATCTTTACTAAAAACCATCGAGGCCATCATTGTCTCATCTGTAATCGATTTTGTCGGAACATCAAAAGTAAATGTTTCCGGAAAATCTGAATTATTTCTCGCCATGTTAAAACCCCAAATACCAAAAGAAGGCAAAGCAGTTTGGTAGCTTAAGGTGCTACTGAATACTTCTGCTAAGGTGTTTTCAATGCACCAAAATACATGTTTGGTAAAGAATGGAGACGAGCTTTGGCTGACTAGAACGCCATCAGGAGTCATTCGTCGTTTGATCATGGTGTAAAATTCTCGGGAATAAAGTTTGTTGATTGCTTCATTATGCGGGTCTGGCATATCGATAATCACTCGGTCATAAAGAATACCGGGCTGATTGATAAAGCTAAACGCATCTTCGCTAAATGCTGTTAGGCGGTCAGATGACATGCTTTTTTGGTTCAGGCGCTTGAGGATCGGTAGCTCCTTGCCGATTCGAATCATTTCGGGGTCTATATCTACAAGGTGAATGTTTTCTACATCGTTATATTTTAAAATTTCTCTGACCGCGAGCCCATCACCTCCGCCTAAAACCAGTACATTCTTTCGCGGGCCCGGAATTGAAAGAACAGGGTGAACCAGATTTTCGTGGTAGCGATACTCATCACGAGACGAGAACTGAATATGGCCATCAATATATAGCCTTTGCTCTCGTGTCGTTGAAGACCGTGTAACTACTAATTTTTGATAAGGGGTTTGGTTTGAATAAATGACATGATCAAAGTAGAGATGTTTCTCCGCAAATCGAGTGATGTGAGTGCCGTAAAATATGCATAGGGTGAGTAGCGCAAAAATAGCAAAACATCCACTGAGTATGACTTTATAATTCTTCAGCTGATGTTTAAATATGAAGACATTAACAATGGCGACAAAAATATTGATCAGACCAATCGCAAAAGATGATTGAACCAAACCTAAGGAAGGAAGCAGTAAGAGTGGAAATGTTACCGATCCGATTAATGCGCCAACGTAGTCCAGTGACATCACATTCGCAATGGACTCTTTCATTTCGGATTTTTGCGCGAGTAAAGTGGCCAGAATAGGGATCTCCATGCCGACTAAAGCACCAATAATAAAGATCAAGCCATACATGACGAGTTCATAAAGCACCCGTGCGAAAGGGAAGGTCATAAAGAGCAAAATACTGCAGATACCACCAATGAAAGCGATCGCAATTTCAATTAAGATAAAATTCCGTACGTACTGGTCATCAAAGTATTTTGAAATAAGTGAACCTGCGCCCATCGCAAACATGAAAAAACCAATGGTGAGCGAAAACTGGTAAACGCTGTTACCCAATAAGTAGCTTGAAACTGTGCCAATAATGAGTTCGTAGACAATGCCGCATAAGGCAACGATCATGATAGAGATCAGTAATACTGAGGTTTGTTGTTTCGATAGTGGTATGGTGCCACTGGGTTCGGTGGAAGGCATTTTTGTAGCTCAGTGGGTAGCAATATTAGAAAGGTGGATGGTAGGTTGGGCCGTGTGTCTTGGCGCCAACCTACAGCAAGCAACTTACGTGCTTGTTTCAGAGAAATGCATTATTTACCTGAAGAGTGACTGCCTGAACCTGCACGAGACCGAGCGGCCGCTCTAGCTGTGACGGGCTTCTTGCTAGCAAGCTGCTTGGAAGTAACGCCAGCGCCACGTTGGCGACTTAGCATGCTGCCAATCAGATATCCCGTTAGTAAGGAGGTGCCACTAAAGTGATGGTCATTGACTGCACCGCTTCGACTTGACGCAATAATACGTGACTGTTCGCCATCTATTTCAATTTTAAAGAGCGCTTCTTCACCTTCATCTAAGGCGCGGTTCATGTTGGTATCACTAAAGGCCAATAAAGAGGCGTCAGCTTGAGGGCTAACACCAATCTGACTTTTATACAGAGGTGGTTGAGCCAGATTATAATTGGTGCCTAGTTGCTCAGCAAAGCCTAAAAAGGCAGCGTCGCCTTCGGGCTTTTGCCCGCCCATACTTTCGTCATAGGCATGAAGCGTATCCACTGTGATATCTAGAGCAAGGTTTAAGTCGATGTCGTCTTCAACATATGACGTACCGCTATTATTAGAGAAGAGATATATTCCGCCGATTACTGCTGCGATTAAACCGTATTTAATGACCGTATTACTCATTGTTAAACCTATTCCTTATGTTTTAGGGTGACTCTGTATATGTTAAAACGACTTATAAATTGTTCAAATCATGGCTGAAATGAAATTCATGTACACCTTGTTCGTAATAATTCTCTAAACGACCCACATATTTAAAGCCAGCAGCTTGTAATGGGTTATGGATTAAAGGCAGATTTGATGGAAAAGTCAAAAATGTTTTACGTCCACCAGAACTTTTTACTGATTCAAGACCTATTTTGAGATCTTCAACGGTGAAACAACGTTTGCCGAATAACGTTTTTTTGTTTTTTACCACCCAGGAAAATGAATAGGCCCCTTCGGTTTCGGCAATTTCATATAAACCGTCAAAACGAATAATGGGTTTTTCTTCTGCGACGTTTGACTCTTCTTCTGAAAATGTACTGTCCTCTTCGCGAAGAGGTAAGCCCAGTATAATTTGATCTTCATCTTCATCATAAAAATCGTGACTAACGACTTCTTGCTCAAATCCCAAAGACTGGTACATTTTTAGTGCGCGCTCGTAGATTTTACCGTCTTCAGGGTCTTCGTAATCGGAGACTTTAGTAAATATTTTACGGGCATTCAGGTTTCTTAGTTTATCGAGTAAATCAGAGACCATGGATTTGCCGTAACCTTTTCCATGATGAGCTTCATCAAGATAGGTCCAGGTAAGCCATGCTGTCTGATCAGTACCGCTGACTTCCCGGTAGCCGGTTACACCAATGATTTTTCCGTCACGTTCAAGTACAAACTGGTTTTCAACACCTGAATCTAAATAATCCTTTTCTGCTGCTTCGCCATCATCCTCATCATGCGCTTCAATGATTTTTATGACTTTGACTAAGTCGCTCATGTTCATGGGGCGTAAAGCAGGCATGCCTTGCTCCTTGTTATGTATGCTTAATTCATTCATCTATTTATCTTCTGTTTGTTCTTTTGTTTTATTGGTATGTTCAGTATGACCGGGCGTGACAATAGCGATTATACCGAGATATAGCCCCGCGAATAAGGCGCCACAAACCAAGCCACCAATATGGGCGTAGTTTGAGAGCTTACCTAACAGACCTGTGGCAGACAAAGGAATAAGCGCCAGCATAAGTAAGGCG
This sequence comes from uncultured Oleiphilus sp., assembly GCA_913020495.1. Lineage (GTDB taxonomy): Bacteria > Pseudomonadota > Gammaproteobacteria > Pseudomonadales > Oleiphilaceae > PZPK01. The sequence continues at coordinate 26,600 of CAJWBJ010000032.1, read as the reverse complement.
AGGTTGTTATCGATTCGATAGCTGATTTTACCACCAAAGCGATGCATCAAATAAAGGTAGGCCATTAAGGCATAAACAACACCTGATAAGCCACCAAAGTTTGGCCCGACAAAGCTCCATTGGCAGATATTAGCACCTGCTGCTGCAATGGTGATCAGGCTGATCAGTTCAAACCTGGACTCGGATTCGATTTTTGAAGCAAATAACCACCATAGATACAGGTTAACAATTAAGTGGGGCAGGGTGTAATGAACAAAGGTGGGTGTCCACAAGCGCCATAAAGAAAAAGGTTCGAAGAGTTCGGTTAAGCTCTCAGGCACGAACCATTGGGAAATGGCATCAAGACCATACTGCTGCAGAATTAAATATGGAATGCTGCTTAAGCCTATGATTAACCAGACAATATAATGTTGCTGTAATGATTCAATTTGTTTCATAAAAAAGTGCTACTTGCCATGAGTGCTATCAAGCTATTGGCGATTTGAGGGATCATCCCAAACATTAGTTGGGGCTTCTGCCTGTTTCCAGCCATGATAAGGGTGGTTGAGTAGAAGTTCTTCGTCTTTGAATACCACAGCGAGTAAAGCGCCACCGATAAAACCGCCGACATGCGCCCAAAATGCTACGCCACCGCCAGAGGCGGACATGGAAGAAATTCCGCCCATAATTTGCACAACAATCCAATAGCCTAACATGGCGACGGCCGGTACTTTGATAATCATAATAAATACGAGCATGTGTACTTTTACTCGAGGGAACAACATGATGTAAGCGCCCATGACCCCACCTATTGCACCTGAGGCGCCGACCATCGGAATGGGTGAATCGGGTTGTGACATGACTTGTGCAGTCGCGGCTAATAAACCACTAATAATATAGAAAATAGCAAAGCGAACAGAGCCCATTGAATCTTCAATATTGTCGCCAAATACCCAAAGAAACCACATATTACCGATAATGTGCATCCAGCTACCATGCATGAACATAGAACTGAACACACCTGTCCAACCAGAGCCTGGAGGGCAGGCACGGCCGCCTCCAGATGAAAAAAGATCGGCAGGAATCAAACCGTATTGGCAAACAGACGTATTAAGCTGTTCTCCCATTCCCGCACCTTGTAATAAAAGCCAGGCAGCGACATTGAGGCCTATAATTATGTAGGTCGCAATGGGTTTATTGATTTGGGGGTTGTCGTCTCGGACTGGAAACATTTTTTAATTAGGCCTGAGAAAAAGGTGGGATAGGAATATTGAATTCTAGCCTGTCAGCCACAAAGAGCCCACCATTTTTTAGACTTCTTGCTTTAAGTGAAGAGAGGCTTAACCTTGTGTAAAGGCTCAAAGTCAGGGTCTGATTTTTGAGCTTTAGCCGCAAAACACTTCATCATATCTTGTGGACGGAACATACCGGACTGCCAAGTTGCCATATATTTCAGGCTATCAGCGACACTATGATCACGGCTGTAGTTAATCATCTCTTTACATCCGGCGACGGCGACAGGTGACTGCTGTGCTATTTGCTTAGCAACCGCCATCACGCCTTCAATCATGGCTTCCTGAGAAGGGAAAATCTTATTAACCAAGCCAATATCCTTGGCTTCAGTTGCATCAAATTTACGGCCTGTATAGGCTAGTTCTCGCATTATTCCTTGTGGAATTAAATGCGGCAAACGTTGTAAAGTACCAAGATCAGCTGTCATACCTAATTGAGTTTCTTTGATGGTAAAGAACGTATCTTCAGTACAGTAACGGCTGTCACAGGCACTGACCATATCAATGGCACCACCGATACAACCACCTTGAATAGCTGCCAAAACGGGGATACGAATATCCTCTAATGCATTAAAACAGTCTTGTAATTGAAGTACGACACGTCGTAAATTCTCCGCCATCCGTGATGGATCACCCGTCATGGGAATACTGTTTGACGTGGTAAAAACGGATAAATCCATACCCGCTGAGAAATGCTTTCCAGTCGAAGATAAAACAATTACCCGGGCTTCTGCCTGTTGGTCAATTTCCCTTACCGCGACAGGTAGCTCAGTCCAAAAATCAATATTCATTGAGTTTAAGGCATCTGGCCGATTGAGTTTGATGTGTGCAATGTGGTTTTCTAGGGTAACTTCTAGACTTTTGAAACTCATTTTAATCTCCTGAGTATATAGAAAATTAAATTATGGCAGAAAAATGCAGCAGAATGCTTTTCGTGAATTGAGAAAGATAATTCCAGAAATTATTCGTGATACGCTATCGAAATGAATAAAATGATATCCCCAAAATTCATGATGCCAAATTAAGAGAGATAATGAACTCAAATAATATGCCTTTAAGTGTTTATGCGGGAGCAGAAGCGCATGCTCATATCCAAAGAAATGGCTTGAGTCCTGATGACATCTCAATGCTTTTGGGTGCTTCGAGTGGCCCTAAGTGGTTAACTTTACAAGGTATTGATGAGTATTTGATTAAGCATTTTTTCAATAATCGACGTAAGCCTTTACATTTACTAGGTACCTCTGCCGGTGCTTGGCGCATGGCAAGTTATGCCATGGGGGGAATTGCAGCGCATCAGCGTTTAACGGATGCCTATATTGAACAATGTTATTCTAAAAAACCGAGTGAACAAGAAGTTTTGAATACTTGTCGTTCAGTCGTTCAGTCTCTTCTGGGTAAGGAGGGCGCTAAAGAAATAATTCAGCATCCTTATTTCTGTATGAACCTCATTACCACGCAGTGCCATGGTTTGACACGCTCTAAGCGTAAATTCATTAAAGGTTTAGGATTTGGTTCGGCGGCACTATTAAATAGTCTGAGTCGAAAGTCTTTAGCTTGGCAGTTTACGCGTGTGGTGATGCATCATCCTGAACAGCACCTTTCTTTTAAGGGCTTAAAAGATCTACCAACAAGGTATGCATCGCTTTCAATCGATAATATGGAAGATGCCATTCTGTCGACTGGCTCGATCCCCATTATTATTAAGGGGGTTGATGACGTCGCAGGCAAAGGCGTATATCAAGATGGAGGCATAACCGATTATGGTTTTGATTTGCCCCTACTGCCAAAAGACGGTTTTGTGTTGTACCCACACTTTTCAAAACTCCCCGCGCCGGGATGGTTTGATAAAAGCCTTTCATGGCGTAAACCTAGCCATGAAAATTATGCAAAAACTATTATGTTAGTCCCATCGGATTCGTTCATCGCGCGCTTGCCCTATCAGAAAATACCTGACCGGCATGACTTCTTGAATTTGTCAGATACTGATAGAATCCACTATTGGCGAAAAACCGTCGAGTTAACCCAGCACCTAGCCGACGATCTATCGACCATGGACTGGAAAACTCGCGTGCAAGCCTTACCATGGTAAGCGGCCTACTCGCCGACTACATTAACTTATTGAACTAGAGTATCAGTACAAGCCTATGACCAATAACTACATACTAAGACGCCTCCGATATACATTCGACTTTAATGACAAGACTATGATCGCGATTTGGGGCTTGGCGGACGAAGTGGTGACACGAGAGCAAATTAGCGATTGGTTAAAGCAAGAGGAGGACCCAGGTTATAAAAACTGCAATGACCGTGTTATGGCCGTTTTTCTTAATGGTTTGATCAATAAATTCCGTGGTAAAAAAGAAGGCCCTCAAAAAGCCCCTGAAACACGTATCAATAACAACATCATTTTACGCAAGCTTAAAATAGCGCTGAACCTGATTGACGATGACATTCTCGCTATTATGTCTTCAGTTGAAATGGAAATGGGAAAATCTGAACTGACTGCTTTTTTCCGTAAGGCGGGACATAAACATTTTCGTAAACTTCAAGATCAAATGCTAAGACGATTTTTGCAAGGCGTGGAGATGAAATATAAAAAGCTTGAAACGAAAGATGCTGCAAAAGAAGCGATTGAATCAAGTACTGAAACACCTGTGAATACTGGCGTGTGGAAAACACCTAAAACAGATGAGTCATAATTCATACTATTTATGCAAGATTAGCTTTATTTCTTTATATAGCTAATAAGCTATTAGCTACCCCCAGTTTTTCTATCTAAAAAGATTGGGTTCCCTCTTTCAGCATCTACTCATTGAAAAACTGTGCTTATAATTAGTTTCTGTTTCGTTATTTCTAATTGATATAAGTCATTAGAGGTATAGCCCTTATTGTATAAAATAAGTACAGTTGTGCTCGTATTTATCGGTTGAGCTCATAGGCGTTATTATACTAATGAGTAATTCACACTGGAATTAAGTGATGGGAAAGCATAGTTCAATAATCGAAAAAGCAAAACTTGTTATGCTTTTTGCTCTACCTTTTCTTATTTTTTTGTGTATCGCCTTGTGGCAGATTTTCCATCATGAAACCGATGTACGAGCAATTTCAAACATTGAAAAGCAAGTGCAACTGTCTACTCATATTAGTTCTCTTGTTCATGAACTCCAAAAAGAACGAGGAGACTCTGGAATTTATCTGTCGAGTCAAGGTGCTTTGTTTTCAGATGAACTGCTGATTCAGCGTCACAAGACTGACAACAGTTATACTCGACTAAATCGTTTTCTAACGACATTCAATTATTTGGAGTACCCAAGTCAATTTATTTACTTGTTAGAACATTCACAACTTAGCCTTCAAAGCCTGGATGAAATTAGAAACAAGATTTCTTTGTCTCAAATGACGGCGGTGGAAGCCATTGAATATTTTACTAATGTGAATCGTCATTTTTTAAATGTCATTGAAGAGGTTGCGCAAAACAGCCCTGAACCAGACTTGGTTTTTGCTATTATTTCTTACACAAACTTTTTAAGAGGGAAAGAATTACTCGGTATCGAGCGCGCCTTATTAAGCCATACTTTTACTCAAGACTATTTTGAAGAAGGCGCTTATCGTCAATTTATGAAGTTGGTGACTGAACAAAATGTCTATCACCAACGATTTTTATCATTAACCAAACCTGAATTGGTGAATGAATTTAATGGCCTGAACTCAGATGAACAGTCAAGAAAGGTACAAAAATACCGAAATATTGCTCACAAAAATGCAGAAAACGGACACTTCGGCGTAAATGTGAAAAGTTGGTTTAATGCTATTTCAGCCAAGATCGATCAATTCAAGATATTAGAAGACGCCATTACAAATGATCTTACACAGACTGCATTACAGAAGAAAACCGAAAGTGAAGTTTCTTTAGTTAGATGGCGTGTATTTATATTTGTGCTCAGTCTTTCTACGGCTATTGTTGGTTTTTGGATGGTGCGGCGTATTAGTTTGACTTTTGAAAGAAGGCTAGAGGAATACGGAATGCTGTTTGAAAATAGTTCAGCAGGCATGGTGGTGGTTCACCCTATAAACAAAAAAATATTATTCTGTAATGCCGCGTTTGCTTCTAAGTTGGGTTATAGCAAAGAAGCGCTGTCATGTATGAGTTTATCGGATCTTCATCCAAAGACGTCCATCGTCGACAAAGGTAGGTGCTGCGACTTTACCGCTCCGGATTCTTTGAAAGAAAACGGCACGACATTCATACGACAAAATGGTGACGTGTTGCTAGCTGAAGTCACTGTGTTCCCGATGAATATCGAGGGAATTATGTATATGGTTGCTAGTATCAAAGACATTACTGAACGACAAAAGGTAATGAATGAGAATTTATTACTGCTTGGAGAAAATAAATCCCTAATACAAAGGAACTATGTTCTTCAGGAGGCAGAGCGGCGTGATATAGCCAGAGAATTACACGACCAGTTAGGTCAAGAGCTAGTGGGTATCATGTTACAAGCTGACTCCCTATGCCAACTTTCATCCAAGCAAGATCATCAAGGGGTAAGTTTAACCGCCTCTAATATCGCAAAAAATATTAGGTCAATAATTTCCAGTACTAGGGACTTAACCAATAAACTCCGTCCGGTTTCTTTGGATCAACTGGGTTTAGAAAGTGCTTTGTGTGAATTAATTGATGCTTGGTCTAAGTTGAATAAAGATACTAATTTCAAGTTTACATTGCATAACAGCTTGCCTGATGTGCATGGGCAGATATCTATTTGTGTCTACCGTATCGTTCAGGAAAATCTCACGAATATTGGTAAACATGCTAAAGCTAACGATGTCAGTATCTCATTGCGTTATGATGAATGTCTGACTGAACTAAACACTCCTGCTTTGACTTTGTTGATTAATGATAATGGTATCGGTATGAGCACTAATAAAGAGGGTAGTGGGATGGGTGTCATTAGTATGAGAGAGCGTATACAAGGGCTTGGAGGCTTGTTTTATTTAACGAGTGAACCAAACAATGGTGTGAAAATCATTGCTCATATTCCAGTAGTTGTTCCATTGCTTGTTAAAGACGGGGTGGCAGGATGAACCAAATAATTATTGCTGATGACCATCATGTTGTTCGGGAAGGTTTATTACGTCTTTTGGAGAGCTCAGGGGCGTCAGGACAGATAACTTTGGCTGACTCGGCGGAACAGCTGTTATATTTGTGTCGAGATAAGCAGCCTCAGCTGATAATTCTGGATATATCTATGCCTGGAATGGGTGGGCTTGAAGCCATTAGGCGTCTTAAGTCAAAATGGTCCAGCCAAAAAATACTGATTTTTAGTATTTATCAGAATGCAGTTCTTGCAAAGAAAGCACTTAAATTAGGTGCCTTCGGATACATTACCAAAAGTACTTGTAGTGAAAAAATATTAGAGGGAATACTGACAGTATTAGCGGGCAAACCATTTATAAGTCCGGATGTTTTAATCTCTGATGTCCCTAGTGCAAGGTATAGTGAACTCGACAAACTATCAACAAGGCAGTTAGATATTCTAAAAAAGACTGCTTCGGGTATGTGTACTGCCGATATTTCAAAGGTACTCTTTGTATCGGAAAAAACAGTAGCGAATAACGTTAGCATTATTAAGAAGAAACTGAATGTACTGACCGTTGCGGAATTGGTTCATATTGCGCTTAATGAGGGCATAATTTCTTCAGTTGTTGATACAGTCTGATTATAGATCCGATTTCATACCTAGTTCGGGAGCTTCTCCCTTTTCTTCGGCTTGCTTTCCTGTCTTTCTATGTGTTAGTTGCGAGCTTATAGAAGTTCGTCTACATTAATATTTGAATAAAAATAAAGATAACAACTATTTCAAATAATGTCGTGCTGCAATTTTTTCGGCATTATTTCGCTTAAAGTATGTTCATAGGGATTAATTAACATGCCAGAAAAACAAAAAATATTAATTGTTGATGATGATGAGTGTAATCGTTTTCTCTTTGAGAGGGCATTACGCAATGATTATGACATCAGGAGTGTTGCTAGCGGAGAATCCTGTCTAGAAATGATTAATGAGTTTACGCCAGATGCTTTCTTGCTAGACGTCTTAATGCCTGGGGGGATGGATGGCTTTGAGTTATGTCAGGAAATACGTAATCAGAATTCGTTTAATAACAGTTTAATTATTTTTCTGAGTGGCCTCGATCAACCAGAAAAGAAAGTACACGGTTTTAAAGTTGGTGGCGACGATTTTATAAGTAAAGAGTTTGGGGTTAACTTGCTAAAAGCAAAAATAGACTCGCAACTTAAGCGAGTTAAAGCCTCTACAGAGGCTATGTCCATGGCGATGATGGCCATGACAAATGCTGGTGAAATCGGTCAGGTTGCATTGTTTTTTGAACGTTTAAATGAGGCTGAAAGCTATGAAGCCTTAGCGGAACAAGTGATTGATATATGTAAGATCTTTGACGTAAATGCTGCAATTCAGATCCGCTTAGGTAACTCCTCTATTAATTTAAGTACGACAGGTACCGTTAACCGGTTAGAAAATGAGTTTATGTTTGCTGCCAGAAACGCAAACCGTATACATACATTAGGTAAGCGCTGCCTTTTCAATTTTGAAGGCGCGACTTTATTAATTCGCCTCATGCCAGAAGATACAGATAAGTCGGGCCGGTACAGAGACCATCTTGCCTCCGTCATGAATGGCGTTGAGGCAAGAATGCGAAGCTTAAATGCTGAACTGGTCATGAAGTCTCATAATGAAGGCTTGGTCCTTAATGCTCTGAAAGGTACGCATACTGCTCTGGACGGCATGATGCTTGAATTTAAACAGCATGACCTTCTTTCTAAAGATATTATTGAAAAGCTTATTGGTGAAATGCATCTGGCATTCTCTTCTCTAAACCTCGATGAGGCGCAAGAAGAGCATTTAATGGAAGTGGTAAATAAAAGCATGAATACGATGACAGATTTGTCATCTGCTGGAATGAAGCTTGACCAGCGGTTCGAAAATGTCACCGCTAGTTTGGAGAAGTTGCTGAGCCCTGTGCACTAAGAGACGCCATTTCCGTTCAATATTGCAACAGTATGTTGTTCAGCTATTCAGGTTTCCAATTACTCAATAAACAATATTGCTCTAAGCTCAGATTTTCGGGTCGTAAGCTTGCTTCTATGTTTAAATCTTCCAAGGCCTCAGGTGCAACAATACCTGATAGTGCATTACGTAAAGTTTTGCGTCGTTTAGTGAAGGCAATTCGCACCACATTTTGTAAGCGCTCCACTGATTCAACCGGGTAAGGTAATACCTTATGTGGCACAAGTCGTACAATCGCTGATTCGACTTTCGGTGCAGGTTTGAAGGCGCTTGGGTCAACCAGAAACAATGGCTGAACTTTGCAATAGTACTGCGTCATAATGCCTAGACGACCATAGGCTGATGTCCCAGGTTGAGAGGCCATTCGCTCAACCACCTCTTTTTGTAGCATAAAGTGCATATCTTTAATTGAATTGATATTTTGTAGCAAATGAAAAATAAGAGGGGTAGATATGTTGTAGGGCAGGTTGCCAACCACTCTTATTTGCTGATCTTTTTCTGCTAACTGATCAAAATCAAACTGCAGTGCATCGCCTTCATGAATTGTAAAGTCGGGATAGTTAAAAAACTTCGTACGTAAAATTGGAATCAGGTCGCGATCAAGCTCAACAACTTGTAGTTTCCCTTCTGATGCGATCAGTAGTGGCTCTGTAAGTGCGCCTAGTCCCGGACCGATCTCGACCATTTTATCATCAGGTCTGGGGTTTATCGCAGAAATAATACTGTCGATAACAGCCTCGTCATGCAGAAAATTCTGGCCAAAACGTTTTCGGGCTTGATGCCCAGCTTTTTTAGTATGTTTAGCCATTAGAATGATCCAAATGAGTTGTGTTCGTAGGTGTTAATGAATGCGCCGAAGAGCCTAGGTTTGAATCTGATGGATTTACTTGCATTTTCAGCGCCATATCAATGGCTGATTTAAGGCTGCCAACATCTGCTTGGCCTGTACCGGCGATATCAAGGGCTGTTCCATGATCAACAGATGTTCTGACCATCGGGAGCCCAAGCGTGATATTAACCGATTCACCAAAGCCATCATATTTCAATACTGGTAAGCCTTGATCATGATACATGGCGAGCACGGCGTCGGCATTACGCAGGTATTTGTCATTAAATAATGTGTCAGCGGGTAAAGGGCCAATCAGCTCAACCTTGTGTTGCTTGAATCGGTCTAATACCGGCTGAATGACGTCAATTTCTTCACGCCCCATATGACCGCCTTCTCCAGCATGGGGGTTTAAACCCGCCACTAGAATGTTAGGGTGCCTATAGCCAAATTTGGTCTGTAAATCATGAATCAGAATTTCGACGACTTCACTTAAGCTTGAATGGGTGATATTTTCGGCGACATCTTTTAGCGGTAAGTGTGTCGTTGCTAATGCAACTTTCATTTTTGGACTGGCAAGCATCATGACGACTTTTTTTACGTTGCAGCGTGTTTGAAGGTGTTCGGTATGGCCACTAAAAGGAATGCCCGCGTCATTAATTACCCCTTTGTGTAAAGGTCCGGTTACTAAGGCTGAAAATGTACCATTCAAACAACCATCAATCGCTTGGTCTAAACAGTTCAATACATACTGGGCGTTAGCTGGGTTTAATTGCCCGGTATTGCAGGGCTCACTTAAAGGTGTATGCTGAACTACCATTGTACCTGCAGGGCTTCCAGAAAAACTCTGGCCATCCCACTCAATCACTTTGAGGGTGCTACCGATCTCTTGCGCTCTATTTTTTAATAAAGACGCGTCCGCCATAAACACAATAGGCGTCTTTAAACCGGATTGTATTAATTGAATGCATAGCTCTGGGCCAATGCCTGCTGGTTCACCTGGTGTGACAATAATTGGTTTTTGAATGGGGTTGATGAGAGTCATTAACCTTGTTCTTCCGGTGTGTCTTCTTCACTTTCTTTTTTGAGCCCTTTAATCTCAATAAAGGCTTCACCCTTAATTTCTAATAACCAGTTTGTCAGTTCTTTCTCGTATTTATGTTTATGGATGACTTGTTTTGCTTGGTTTGTTTGTATTAATGCCCCCATATCTTGTTTTCGGCGCTCAGTGACTTCTAATATGTGCCAGCCAAACTGAGAGCGAAACGGCTTGCTGGTTTCACCGATGGCAACCTGGTTCATCATGTTTTCAAATTCCGGCACCATCTGTCCTGGACTAACCCAGTCGAGGCTACCGCCATCTATTGCTGAAACAGGGTCGTCTGAGTGAGATTTGGCAATTGGAGCAAAGTCATCGCCGCTGCTGATACGTTCATAAAGCGTAGTAATGATTTCTTTCGCTTCTTCGTTGGTTCTGATTTCGCTAGGTGAAATTAAAATATGACGAACGAATGACTGATCAATAAATTGTTCTTTGCCTCCGCGTTTTTCAAGTACGGTAACTATATGAAAACCGCTGCTGGTACGAATCAATTTTGATGGTTCACGAACGGCCAATGAGGGAATGATGTCTTCAGCGATAGTGGGGAGTTCACTTTCTTTTCTCCAGCCAATAACACCGCCGTTTAATGCTTGTCGGCCATCAGACTTTGCGATAGCTACTTTTTGAAAATCTTCTCCGGCTTTTAGTTCGGATAAAATACCATTGGCTCTTTTTTCTGCGGCTTCAATCACTTCCATTGAAGCCGGTTCCGGTACCGCAATTAAAATATGGCCAATGTAATATTCAGCGCCTGAGCGGGTACGGCCTTCTTTTGAAGCAAGAAAATTTTCAACCTCAAGGTCTGTAACACGCACACGGCGATCAACTTCTCGCTTTTGAACGCGGGTGATGATCATTTCTCGGCGAATTTGTTCTCGGGCGCTGGCGTAAGTTTCACCTTCCGCTTTTAATTGAGCTTCAAATTGTGCCAGGGTCATTTGATTAGATTTTGTAATGCTGTCAATGGTGGCGTTAAGCTGAGTATCGCCGATTCGAATACCAAGACGTTCTGCTAATTGCATTTGGATATTTTCAACAATTAGTTGGTCTAATACTCGTTGATACATCACCTCCTGAGAGGGGAGTTGTGCACCCTGATTTTTAAGGCGGGAGGTAATCGACCGGATGCGTTGTGTGAGTTCTGATTGCATAACAATATCATCATCGACAATCGCAATGATTTTGTCGAGTGATACAGATTTTGCTTGAATGCTGGCCGTGAATAGACAGCTAACTAAAAATACCCAAAAAAGGGTGCGAAGTTTTCTCAATATCATTATCTAAATACCTAAATTTTTTGCTTGGAAGTTAATATCTGGCTGTGATTACTGTCATGCACATGCTAATTAAAATATTCTTCCCGAGCCTTATAACCGGGAACCTGTGCATCCATACTGTTAGCACTTTTTCCAAAAGCGCCAACACTATTTAACTGAAAACGGAACAAAACTCCGTTAGTCATTTCTGATTCATCTTTTAAGTAGGATTGAGCCAAAAGCTGTATGCGCCAGCAACAGCTGCCGTATTCTACCCCAGCTAGTGTGCCTATTGTGCTATTGCTTGCTAAATCGTAACGCCAGCGGCCAATTAAACTGTATGAACTGTGAACAGGGATGATTAATGAGGTGTCAGATTGCTCAAGTTCGTTTCGAATATATCGGTGACTAAAATTAAGCACCGTGCTGTAATCTTCATTATGAAAGCTAATTTGGCTATTGCCCTCCTGTGTGGTTTTACTTTTAGAATCCCATAAGCCTGTCATGGCTAATTCTAAACCTGAATAAGGCCTTAGAATAAGTTCGGAAGCAAACAACGAATCATTTCGAGTAGATTCCCCGACTCCGTTTAAACCAACTGTTCTGTCATCATAATGATAGATTTGGCCGAGACTGAGAACCGCAAGGTCTACGCCGCTTTGTTTGCTTGTCCAGCGAGTAGTGAATCCCAATGTTAAGCGGTTATTGTCACCAATACGGTCTCCGCCACTAAAGCGGTTAGGGGTAAATAGACGTTGGTAGTAGAAGCTGGGGAGGGCGCTATCAAAATTTGGAATGTCATCCTGATCTTCCTCTTTAGAATAAACGTAGTACATTCTAGGCTCTAAGCTTAGTCGAAGGTCTTGAGTTAGAAAACTGGATGGCTTGTCAAAATATAGGCCTGAGTCCAGTTCATAAATAGGCACCGTTCGTGAAATATGATTTTCAATAGGGGAGTATGCCTGTAACGCATAATCAGTATGATCTAAAGTAAAAGAGGGTTTTAAAAATCCCCAGCTTTTATTTAGGGGCAATGACACACGAGGTTGATGGCGTATACGAGAACCGTAAGCCCGATCATCACCTGTCAGGCCATCTTGATCACGGTAAAAATAGACATACTGGCTTTGCCAGTCGAGCTTAAATGCACCCATATCCTGATACAGGTTTAAATTCATTTCAGGTAGGCGCTGGTAAGCCTCTTCATTTGGCAGGAGTTGATCATCAATGCTTTTGTATTGCTGAAGCAGGATACTAAATTGCCAGTCATTTTTTGAAAAGTAAACCTCCGCCCGACGATCTAAATGATCTAAGCGATCTATCTGAAGGCCTTGGCCGACGTCATCAATATAGTCATCGTCACTGATGTCGTTGTAATCAATGGTGCCATGCCAGCCTTTGGCAAATGAGGTGAATTCAAATTGTTGTTTAAATGTTAACCCCCATCGTTCACCATCATCGACTACGCCTGAGCTAGCGAGCTCATCACGATAATCTTTATCTTCAGGAATATAACCAAGGGCTAAAAGATTATTTTCTGATTTTGTTATATGGCGTAGCTCTAATTCGGTGTGTAAACCCCTGCCGTGAATATAAGTAGGGGTGAGGGTTGCATCATAATTTGGCGCTAGATTGAAATAGTATGGCGTAGAGAAAAATAAGCCCCTTTCGGTGTTTGAGCTACCGAGGGTCGGGTAAAGAAACCCTGACTTACGACGGTCATCAATTGGGAAAGAAAACCACGGAATATAAAGAACGGGAATGTCCTTAATCAAAAAACGAGTGTTATTGGCGGTGCCAAAACCTTCAGCTTTGTTCAAGGTGATTTTGTCTGATGCAAAAGCCCAATCCCTGTCTTCCGGTGGGCAGCTAGAAAAAAGGCCGTCATGAATGACGAGCGTATCGGTGTCAGGTTGTTCTATTTTACTCGCTTCCCCGTTAATATTTGTACTTGGGTTAGTAAACCGTGCCTTGCTAATAGAAACCTGGTTGTTGGTCATATCCATGGTTGCCGTATCACCACTCAGGGTGACGTCAGGCCCTGAGAGTATAATGTCGCCAGTTAGTTCTGCCTGATTGTTCTTGTTGTTAATGCTGGCTTCATTGCTAGTGGCACGGTAGGGGCCGTGAATAATTTCGACATCACCATCGAGCTCTAATTTATCGCCGGGTTGGTATTCCACTTGATTAGCATGAATCGTAACTGTTTTATCAGCTTCTGTTGGGCTTAGCTGTGGTGGATTTAGCTCATCTGAATCAGATGCTGATTTCGCCTCATCAAGGTGTCGTTTTGCGTTTGGTGACGCCTCAAAGCTAGCGCATTGAGGCTTAGCTTTTGTTGCACTATTTATCACGTTATGAGTATTTGTCGAACTCTTGGCGTAGGTTGGCTGACTAAGAAAAATAGCGCTACTGAAAAAAGCGAGCAATATAATGCGGTATCTGTTCATCAATGTTTAGTTTGCTCTATACCTTTAATGCTACTCGTTGTTAATAACAAGTATGAGTAACAAGTGTGAATAATAAGTGCGAATAATAAACGGTGCTTACTTTGATGTCATTTAACTTTTTGATTAGGATACTTGTTGCACTATAGTACTTATTAAGTAAAAAAATAATCGCTTGATGAATAACAGGCAGAACAAGGTTGGGGTGGGTAAAAAATATAGTATGGATTTAAGACAGAATAAGCTTACGAAATGGGTAGCAGAGGCTTTAAATCAAGCAGAGTTATCTTTAGATATGGTTTCAGGTGATGCAAGTTTTCGTCGTTATTTCAGAGCGAATGTTAATGGCCAGAGCTGGATTGCAATGGATGCGCCCCCAGAAAAAGAAGATTCATCAAGTTTTGTTGCCATTGCTCAAAATTGGCTAGAACAAGGTGTTCAAGTACCCGTTATTCACCGTTGTGATCTTGAATTAGGTTTTTTATTGCTCAGTGATTTTGGTGATGATGTTTTGTTATCATCTCTTAGTCCTGAAATGCCGGATACGGCTTCGGGTGATCATTACTATCGTTTGGCAATAAAAGCGCTTACCGAAATTCAACACATAAAACCTGATTCAAACTATTTATTGCCACTTTATACAGAGGCATTATTGCAGCGGGAAATGGCATTATTCCCTGATTGGCTGTTAGAGAAAAAACTAGGTCTGACACTCAGTACTCAAGAGCGCGCCTTGCTAACGAAATCCTTCAGTCTTTTGGTTGATAGTGCTCTAGCACAACCTCAAGTTCCGGTGCATCGTGATTATCATGCTCGGAATTTAATGGTACTTAAAGATGACTCATTAGGCGTGATCGATTTTCAAGATGCCGTATATGGCCCGGTGACCTATGACCTCGTTTCCTTATTACGAGATTGTTATATCGTTTGGCCTGATGAAAAAGTCGAGCAATGGTGCCAAGAATATTATGTATTAATGGAAGGGCAGGGTCGGTTAAATTGTGAGTGGTTTCAGTTTAAAGAATGGTTTGATCTGATGGGCTTACAGAGGCACCTTAAAGCCGCGGGTATTTTTGCCCGTTTATCACTTCGTGATGGGAAACATGGTTATCTCGAAGATATTCCACGTACCGTTGATTATCTTGTGAGGGTGAGTAAACAGCATCCGTCACTTGAAGCATTTCATAACTTTCTAGTGATTAAAGTTTGTCCCTTGTTAGCTTCCAAGCTGACGCCCAGTCCTCAATTAACAGACGAAACCAACGCATGAAAGCCATGATACTTGCAGCAGGCTTAGGTAAACGGATGCGTCCACTGACTGACCAGACTCCCAAGCCGTTGTTGAAAGTTGCCGGGCGATATTTAATTGAATTTCACTTGGAGCGACTTGCTGAAAGTGGGTTTAAAGAGGTGGTGATCAATACTCATTGGTTGGGGGAGCAGTTACCTGAAGCATTGGGTAGTGGTGAGCGATGGGGGTTAAAAATCCACTATGCACATGAACCGCAGTTACTAGAAACTGCTGGTGGAATTCAGGCAGCATTACCCTTTTTAGATCAAGATAAACACAATCAGCCTTTTCTGGTTATCAATGGCGATGTTTACACTGAGCTTAATTTGAAAGCTTGGTTAAGTAATGCGCCTAGTCTAGATAAACAGAATTTAGCCTATTTAGCTTTGGTTGAAAATCCAGATCACCATATAAAAGGTGACTTTGTTCTCGATGCTGAAACCGCTAAGCTTAAAATACTTGATGGGTCTTCTCCATCATTCACTTATTCCGGTGTTGCATTATTTCATCCTTATTTCTTTAATGGCCTTAAAGCAGGGCCAAGCCCGTTGGCTCCTTTACTTAAAAAGTACACTCAAACTGAGCAGATACTTGGGGGCGTTATTTCTGATTACTGGTTGGATGTAGGTACTCCTGAGCGGTTTGACATTTTGAAGGAAAGGCTAAATACCGAAGTCAGTTTCTTGACGAAATAATTCTTATTTTGTGGCAAGTATTTGCCTTTTGATGGCCGTCTCTTTCCTGATCTTGCCTATCATGGTGTTTATTCCATGCGTCTCCTTGAGAACTTCTCACGACAGCCGTTTGACTAAACAGCCCGTTATTTTGGTGTGCTTTTCAGCCGGAATTCATTGTTTTCTATGCTTAAATAGCCCCGTAGTAGCTGGATTTCGGCTAAAGAATTACCGGAATGACAGTGGGGAGTGTAAAGCCTTTTCCTTATTTTAAAGTCGGCTTAATTTATGCATAGCACTGCTTAATGCTGTCGCGTTTATGGCGCAGTGAATTTATTTACAACAAGCTATGAATAAGGGCTTCTTATGAGTTTTTCAAAATATTCCAATTTAGCTGGTGTGGTTATTGGGCTTGTATTTCTTATCTCTGCAATTGGTCTGACTGCGGAAAATCCAATGGCGTTTATTAATATTCCCGGTTTGCTGATTGTACTGGGGGGTACGGTTACGGCTGTATTAGTCAGTGTACCTTTCAAAGATGCGGTTCATGCCTTTAAAGAAGCTCGAATTGTCATTGATCCTTTAGACATGAACCTGAATAGCGAAATTAACAAAGTGCTTCATTTTTCAAAGTTATGGTTTCGTCAGCAATATGATCAGTTAGACACTGATATTGGACGTTTGAAAGACCCCTTTCTACAACGAGGCCTGCAAATGGTAAGAGATGAGCACTCGATGGAAGACATCATGTCTTTTCTGAATTGGAAGATATCTCAACACCGTGCGAAAGAAGCCAGCGTGATCAACTTATTTCGTTCCATGGCAACATTTGCCCCTGCATTTGGCATGGTGGGGTCATTGCTGGGATTAGTTAATATGCTACATGGTCTTGAAAGTGGTGGTTTGGCATCGGTAACGTCAGATATGGCGATTGCCTTAGTGACTACTTTCTATGGTTTGCTGCTTGCTAACTTAGTTTTCAAACCTATTGCCAGCAAATTGGAGCAACGACGTAATCAGCATGTACTGAAGCTAAGTTTATTGTCTGAAGGTATCGCTTTAGTGCATCAGAACCGTACGCCCTCGGTTGTTAGAGATACCCTGATGAGCTTTTTGCAGGTACAAGATAATGAGCTACCTCAAAAAGAAGCGATGCAGAAATCGCTTTACCAAAAAAATATGGCGGCTAAATTCGGTGCATAAGTGATGAAAACAGTAAACCGCCCCTCTTTAAATTTGCAGGCATTCACTGATGATATAGAAAACAAAAACGATGATAACTGGATGATTAGTTATATTGATGTTTTTGTTTTGATGTCAACAGTCTTTGTGATGCTGCTTGTGCTGAGTCGCTCTGAGTCAGGAGAAGCGACTTTAGAGTCTCTCAAAGACAGTGTTCAAGTACTGCCTGAGCATATTGTTGATGTGTCAGACTTGGCGTTGATGGATAAAAAAATTCCGAATGAGCGTTGGATGGCTGATATTTCCTCATCTATTCAGTTAAATGGTTTGGAGAAACTGGTCACCTTAATAAAGGATGCTAACTACACTGAACTTGCGATTCAGTCTCGCGTTTTATTTAGCTCGGGAACGTCTGAACTGACACGCTCAGGAGAGGGGTTGTTAGAAAAGCTTATTCCCGTATTGAAAGACTCTGAAGGTTTGGTTTTTATTGAAGGTCATACGGATGACCATCCTATTGCTACTTCAAGATTTTCTTCAAACTGGGATTTGGCTTCAGCAAGAGCAACAGAAGTTTTACAATTTTTTGTAGCGGGTGGTCTAAATAAGTCAAGATTTCGAGCGGTGAGTTATGGCGATACTAAACCCTACGCTCCGAATAGCTCGGAAGCGAATAGACAAAAAAACCGACGAGTCAGTTTAATGATTCAAAGACAGATTTAGTCGGTGTAAATAATGTTGCGCAAATTACAGGCAAAAAAATACCCGCACTTGGCGGGTATTTTTTTATAAGAGCAGACAGGATGCGTTGCTAGGCAACACATACCTAAAACTCAAAATTAAGCTGTTGCTTCTGCTTTAGCAGCGGTGCTTTTTTTCGCAGCAGCTTTTTTCTTAGCAGGAGCTTTCTTAGCAGCAGTTTTCTTAACTGGAGCCGCTTCTTCTTTATCAAACTTAGAGATAAGGTCGCTTGCGTAGTCAGCAACTAGCTTGTTTACTTCACGAGCCTTGTTATAAGCAACTTCAGCAGCGTCATTGTGCTTAGTTTTAACAGTGTCTAACTTGTATAGCTTCTCGATGTATTCGAAAGAAGTCGCTGCAAGTGCTTTATGTTGCTCTTCAACTGTCGCGATTGCTTTCTCAATGATGTCTTGAACTTGCTCTTGGTAGTTTTTGATAGTGCTCATGATATATTCCTTTTTGTGGATCGCATAAGTTGTGATTAACTAGGCTTCGAGTTAAAGATACTTAGAAAAATTAGAATGATCATACTAGAGTGGCTTTTTTTTCTAATTTAAAGGTAGAAATTTAAAATGATTTATTTCATAAGGAAAAAGTATGGCGAATAGCGATATTGAATGGGAAGCTGAAGCACTTGCAAGGTTAAGAAAGGCGCCTTTCTTTATTAGAGGCATAGCTAAAAGAAAAGTTGAAAAAGCAGTGGTTGAGCTTGGTGAAACGAAAGTGACAGTGGCCTTAATGGAAAAGATTAAAAAACAAGAAATGACTTAGGTCTTTAAGAATCGGCCCGACTCAAGCCACCTCCATCATTCCGGTAGTCTTTTAACCGGAACCCAGTTTTTTCATAGCCGTTTAGGTATAAAAAATTATGGATACCGGTTGAGCAATGGAGTGTAATGATGGCGCTGTTTAGTCAAACATTACAGCCAGCCCAGACCAATACCAAAAATCAAAATAGCGAGACCATTAAAAGTATAAATTCCACCCACTGTCATTATCTGTTTTTTTCGGGATGTCATGTCATAGACCCAGTAGCAAACCAGATAAAACGGCATATAACCCAATAAAAATATTAACCATGGCGCATCACGATTCCACCAAGGCCAGTCCCAGGTTAATGCGCCGATGCTGTTGAGTACCA
Organism: uncultured Oleiphilus sp.; assembly: GCA_913020495.1. Classification (GTDB taxonomy): domain Bacteria; phylum Pseudomonadota; class Gammaproteobacteria; order Pseudomonadales; family Oleiphilaceae; genus PZPK01. Next base: position 7,584 of record CAJWBJ010000032.1, on the reverse strand, counting down.
TTTCAACGCACACCGACATGATTGAAAAAATACTGGCAATGAAAAGGCGATTATTAATGCCAAGTATTTTAAGCTTTTTATCTTTTGGAAGCGCGAGCGTTGCCATGAGCCCGGTGATGGCAAACATAAAGCAGATTTCAATATTCAAACCGATGAAAATCAAAAATGCCGTATCATCTGGGGCCCCCCATGCCGGAGCAAATCCGCTAATATGAAATATTAGGCTATTCCAAATTTCGTTAAACAAATCCATGCCCAGAAATGCTAGACCGGCCAGTACACGCCCCCAATTGCCTCGATCGATTTCAAAAGTATATAAATACAAGACGATAAGTAAGAAAGGAATGACATACCAGCTAAACTGGCTGCTGTCCCTTAAAATTTCTAAGGCTTGAAGTGAGGATTCAGAAGGCATTGCTATCTCCAGTGATTTATCGTAAAAATGTATTAAATCATGAAACTAAAAAACCAATTATCGGGAACTGACCAAAATAATAATGAATTCCGGCCACGATGCCTTTTTAGGTAAAAATAGAACGGTTTCTGCTTCATTTGTTGAAACAATACTTGTTGTTGCACAGGCGCTAGGGTTGTCGAAAGAGTGCTTGCGGAAGCAAGCAGGTTTAACTAAAGCTTCTTTGCAAAATCCAACTAACAGAGTGGATGAAAAGATTATGCTTGCTTTGTTTGATCAGGTCATCGTGCAAAGTGGCAATGAAGACTTTGGTTTGATTATGGGGCAGCAATCCAGGCCCGGCACCTACAGCGCGCTGGGTTATGCCGTGATGAATTGTGCCAATTTAGGTGAAGCTTTTCAGTTAGTTCCTCGTTATGAGGATGTCGTGATGGAGATTGGCCGCACACAGATTGAAATTGAAGGCACCCAAATAAAATTGATCTGGGGGACGCAAGATAATACACCCTGCTCACGAGCGCTGATTGACTCTATTTTTTCGAGCTGGTTGTTTTTGGCTCACTGGCTAAGCGGTAAGAAAACGGTTCCTCATAAAACACAGTTAACTTATCCGAAACCACAGGATCAAACGCTTCATCATCAACTCTTTGGAAAAAATATTGAGTTCTCTTGTGAGCAGAATGCTTTCATTTTTGTTGATCCCTCTGTGTTAGAAGAGAAAATCCTGCAAGCTGATACGGTGATGAATAAATTAATGAAGCAACGCGTGGTTGAGCTGAAGGCGCAACTTAAAAGCGATCAGACTGTGACAGGGCGCATCACTGAAGTATTGAGACAAACACTGCCTGTTGGTATAAGCTCGTTGTCAGAAATAGCCAAGAAGATGAATGTTAGCGAGCGGACCTTAAGGCGGCATCTGAAAGAAGAAGGGAGTAACTTTCAGACCTTAATATCTGACCTTAGGTGTACACTCGCTTGTGAATATCTAAAAGATCTGAATCTTTCGATTTTGGATATTGCGTTGTTGTTAGGGTATAGCGAGCACAGCTCATTTACCGCGGCGTTCAAAACCTGGCAGGGAGAAACCCCAATGGCTTACAGGAAACGAGATAAACCCGTTACCACTCAAATAAGACCCACTTAGGTATTAGGGTTTGTGAACGATCTTCCCGAATCCAGCCCTCGCCATCAGCCGGTACTAAATAATAAACCGGGCCTATTTCTGGCACGACTTTTATTTCAGTGATCACCCCATTTATACTATGCTCATAAAATGTTTTATTTTCTTCGTGACGAATCACAATTTGAGGCTCAACCGGTAAGGCCGCTTCTTCAGCAAACAGGCTTGAACTGGTAAATGAAGCAGAAAGTAGCACTAAAATAATAAAAAAGACTGGGCGCATTGAAACTCCTTGTTTAAGCTTGGTGCGAATTTCCTTATCATACCACCAGCAAAACACCTCTACACCTTTATTAATGCAGACTTTAAATATATGACTAATAATTCAACTGCTAAGCCAACCATTCTTGTTGATGGCTCTTCTTATTTATTCCGTGCTTATCATGCATTACCGCCTTTACTCAGTTCAAAAGGTCATCCAACCGGCGCAATTAAAGGTGTGGTGAATATGATTCGCCGGTTGCAGCAAGATTATGCTGGTTCAAAGGTTATTATTGTCTTTGATGCAAAAGGGAAAAATTTCCGACACGACCTCTTTCCTGAATACAAAGCCAATCGGCCTCCAATGCCTGATGACTTACGCTGCCAGATTGAACCAATCCATCAAATTATCAGAGCAATGGGGTTGCCATTATTGATTGTGCCAGATGTTGAAGCGGATGATGTGATTGGTGTGTTAGCGAATCAAGCGACGAACCAGAAAGTAGATGTGGTGATTTCAACGGGCGATAAAGATATGGCGCAGCTGGTGACAGAGCATGTCACGCTCATTAACACGATGACCAATGTTGCCATGGGAATTGATGGTGTGGTTGAAAAATTTGGGGTTCGTCCCGATCAAATTATTGATTATTTAGCCTTGGTCGGTGACTCCGTTGATAACATTCCTGGTGTACCAAAGTGTGGCCCAAAAACAGCGGTAAAATGGCTGACGGCCTACGGTTCGTTAGAGGGCGTAATGGCGAATGCTGACAAAGTAAAAGGCAAAGTAGGCGAATATCTAAGAGAAAGCTTAGAGTTCTTACCGCTTTCTTATGAGTTGGCAACGATCAAGGTAGATGTTGAATTACCTGAAAACCTCAGTGAAATTCAACATACGGAAATGGATAAAGATAGCTTGTTGGACTTATATCAGGAGTTTGAATTCAGAAGTTGGGTACAAGCCTTACAAAAGTCACCTCAACACTTTGAATTGGACGGTGGGGTGCTTCAGCCTGAGCAGCAGAAACAGACTGAAGACGACCTGACTGAAACTGAAAAAGAGCAAGAGGCAGGTAATTACCAAACTATTTTGACGGAAGCTGATTTCCATCAATGGGTCTCGAAGCTGAAATCTGCGGCGCTTTTTGCTTTTGATACAGAAACAACCAGCCTGAAATACATGGAAGCAGAGGTTGTCGGTGTATCGTTCGCCTGCACTGAAGGGGAGGCAGCTTATGTTCCTTTTGGACATGATTATTTAGATGCGCCAGAACAGCTCGATCGCCAATGGGTTTTGACCCAGTTAAAACCACTGTTGGAAGACCCATTAATTAAAAAAGTGGGTCAGAATTTAAAGTACGACAAGAATGTACTGGTCAACCATGATATTGACTTACAAGGCATTGAACACGACACGATGATTGAGTCTTATGTTCTGAACTCTACTGGCTCGCGTCATGATATGGATACCTTGGCTGAAAAATACTTAGACCGAAAAACGATTCATTTTGAAGAGATTGCGGGTAAGGGTGCAAAACAATTAACGTTTAATCAAATTGCTGTAGAGGTCGCTGCGCCTTACGCAGCAGAGGACGCCGATATCACCTTGCGTCTTCATCATGCGATTTATCCTCAATTAGAAAAAATTGAAGGTTTGAATACTGTTTATCAAGAGATTGATAAACCTTTGGTTCCGCTCTTATCTAAAATTGAACGTACCGGGGCAATGGTTGATGCGCATTTATTGGGCATTCAGAGTCAGGAGTTAGCTGAGCGAATTGTTGAGCTGGAACGAGAATCTTATGACTTGGCGGGAGAAGAGTTTAACCTTAGCTCACCGAAACAACTTCAAGCTATTTTCTTTGAAAAGCTGGGTTTGCCTGTGATAAAAAAGACCCCAAAAGGTCAGCCTTCTACAGCCGAACCGGTATTACAAGAATTAGCGCAAGACTACCCTTTACCGAAATTGATTCTAGAGCACCGAAGTCTCGCAAAACTAAAGTCGACTTATACAGATAAACTACCTTTGCTGATTAACCCGGGTACGGGTCGTATTCATACCTCGTACCATCAAGCCGTCACCGCAACAGGGCGTTTGTCTTCAAGTGATCCAAATTTACAAAACATCCCTATTCGTACCGAAGAAGGCCGACGTATTCGACAAGCTTTTATTGCGCGTGATGGCTACAAGCTGATTGCGGCCGATTACTCGCAAATTGAATTACGTATCATGGCACATCTCTCTCAAGATAAAGGTTTGCTTGATGCCTTTGCCCAAGGAAAAGATGTTCATAGCGCGACAGCATCCGAAGTTTTTGATGTCGCTTTGGAAGACGTAAGTTCCGACCAGCGTCGAAAAGCTAAAGCCATTAATTTTGGTTTGATTTACGGTATGTCAGCCTTTGGTTTAGCAAAGCAAATCAAAGTTGCCCGAAAAGAAGCGCAACAATATATCGACCGCTATTTTGAACGTTACCCCGGGGTACTGGACTATATGGACCGTATTCGGGCCCAAGCGCATGAAGATAGTTTTGTGGAAACTATTTTTGGTCGCCGATTATATTTACCTGAAATAAATGCTCGAAATAAAATGCTTCAGCAGGCCGCTGAGCGTACCGCAATCAATGGCCCAATGCAGGGGACGGCTGCGGATATTATTAAAAAAGCGATGCTTGCGGTGGACAAGAGCCTAAGTGAATCTTCCTTGGATGCAAAAATGATTATGCAGGTTCACGATGAACTGATTGTTGAAGTCGCTGAGCATCAGGCAGAGGAAGTGAAAGCTTTGCTGGTTGAGAAAATGATGCATGCAGTGAAGTTGGATGTCCCTTTAATTGTTGAAGCTGAAATTGGTGATAATTGGGATCAGGCGCATTAAATTAAGAAAAAAATAAGAGCGATTCACACCGAGGCATTGTGCCTCGGTACTAAAAAATTCACTTCTCCTAAGCGTCTTAAAAATCTCATTTAAGTTGTCAAAAAGACATATTACAAACCGCTCAAATAATACCCATTCGCATCACCTACAAATTGTAATAAATCTATTAATAAATTCGCTCTTATAAACTGGCGCCTTTGAATATGTCAACTATGATTGTTTGATCTAGTGCTCAAAATACGCCCAAAGTTAATAAAAAAGAGGGAATTATTATGCGTCTATCGGATCTCAATAAGCTTTTACTATTAAGTATGTCTCTTATGCTTGCTGCCTGTAATGGCGGTGGTGGTGGAAGTAGCGGTGGCGGTACTGCTACATCGCAAAGCTTATCCGGTGGCGGTATTAAAGGGCCTTTGGTCAATGCGATTGTGACGGTTTATGCGGTTGATACGACTGCTCCCGGTTTCAAAGGTGCGGTTGTCGGGGTTCCCGGTTCAACGAATGATCAAGCACAAATAACAGGCTTATCTTTACCTTTCCCGCTTGCACCTCCCTATATTCTTGAATTTACTTCGGATGCTGGCACCACCGATATCATGACGGGCGAAGCGCCTGTCATATCGGAGATGCGTACGGTTATAACGCAAGCATTGCTGGATAATGGTGAGCAGATTTATGCAACACCCTTAACCACCATGGCGGTTGATCTGGCGATTTTAAATGCTGATGTGGATACTGGCCCATGGGCAGCTGCTGAACGTGATTTAGACCTTGATGATGATGAGACCGATGACTTAACCATTAGTCTCGGAGACTCCGCAGCAACAAGTGATGAGCTACTTAGCGCACTCCCAATTGCTGCGGCACAAGTCAAGTCCACAATGGGCTTTGGTATGTCAGAAGAGATTGATATTTTTGATACTCCACCTTTAATTGATGACACTACAGATACAGGCGCTGAACAAGAAGATGCTGCCGCTTACCGTGCAGCAGTAGAAGCAGTGACCGCAGTGGTTGCCCAGATTGATGATGCAGTAGGTACAGAAGACCCTAACGCTGTTTTAAGTGCTCTAACTGCCGATTTAGCTGATGGTGAAATTGACGGTAAAGCAGATGATGAAAGTGGTGTGTCACAAACCAGTGAAATTTTTGGTGGTGAGACTGAAGGCTCAGGTGAAACCGCAATAGCAGCACTACAAATTTTAGAACAAGATCCTGCTAGCTTACCGATTCCAAATGATCCTGAAGGCCGTACTGTTGGTGAAATGAAGCAAATCATCAGTGATGAGAAAGAAGACTTGGGAAATACAACCATCACAACTGAAATTGATGTTGAAGAAGTGGTTGAGTTAAAACCTGCTGAAACAAACCCTGATATTGATGGCGATGGTGTGCCGAACGATCAGGATGCCTTCCCTGAAGATGACAGCGAAACAATTGATACCGACGGTGATGGCACCGGTAACAATGCCGATACGGATGATGATAATGATGGTGTTGCAGATGGGAATGATGACTTCCCGCTAGACTCAAGTGAACAGACTGATACAGACAATGATGGTACTGGTAACAACGCGGATACCGATGATGATGGTGACGGCGTTGACGACGGTGCAGATGACTTCCCATTAGATAGCACTAAACAGAATAAATCAGACCAAGACAATGATGGCTGGCCAGCAGAGCAGGATGCAGACGATACTAATGCAAACATTCCCGGAACTACCTTTGTAGATACAGATCTGGATGGTGAAGGTAATACTACTGACACCGACGATGATGGTGATGGTGTTGCAGATACAGATGATGCTTTCCCGCTAATCGCAGCAGAACAGAAAGATACTGATGGTGATGGCACGGGCGATAACAGTGACACCGATATCGATGGTGACGGTGTTAATAATGACGATGATTCATTCCCACGTAACCCATTTGAAACCATTGATACTGACCGAGATGGTGTGGGTAATAATGCCGACGAAGATGATGATGGCGATGGTGTTGATGATGCTCAGGAAACACAGAATGGTTCAGACCCGCTAAAACGTGACACAGATGGCGATGGCGTATTAGATAACGTCGATCAGGCACCAACCGATCCAGCTGTACAATTTGATTCCGATGATGATGGCATTGATAACGCGGCAGATAACTGCCCAGTACATTATAACCCAACTCAATCTAATGTAGATGGAGATGGGCGCGGTGATGATTGTGACAAAGATGCAGATAATGATGGTACCGATAATGTCGATGATGCTTTCCCGCTTGATGATTCTGAAACTACTGATACAGACGGTGATGGAATAGGCAATAACACCGATGAAGATGATGATAATGACGGCGTAGCAGATGTCGATGATGCTTTCTCTACGGATGCAACAGAAACAAAAGATACCGACAGTGACGGCACCGGTGATAATGCCGATACTGACATTGATGGAGATGGTACTGACAATAGCTCGGATGCTTTCCCGTTTGACGCTTCAGAAGACACTGATACAGATGGCGATGGTGTGGGTAATAACACTGATGAAGATGATGATGGTGACGGCACAGATGATGTTTCTGACGACTTCCCTCTAATCGCACTGGCCAGTACTGATACAGACGGTGATGGTGAACCAAATGTCACAGATACCGATGATGACAATGATGGTACGCCAGATACAAGTGACGCGTTCCCTCTAAATGCCAATGAAGATACCGACACCGATGGTGATGGCACGGGTGATAATGCCGATACAGACATCGATGGTGATGGCGTATCTAATGAGCATGATGCTTTCCCAACCGACGGCAATGAGTTTATTGACAGCGATGGTGATGGCACGGGCGACAAAGCAGATACCGACCGAGATGGTGACGGTACTGATAATGCTCAAGATGCCTTCCCTTTAAATGCGAACG
>CAJWBJ010000031.1 GCA_913020495.1 uncultured Oleiphilus sp. | reverse complement strand
TATCCATTATGGCGCGATTACCTCGAAGCTCGCATAAATATAGTGCTTGCCCTGTTCATCGATTACCTTAACAGTCCATGTTCCCAGCATTTGCTGGTTAATAAATTTACTTGATGAGGAACGTTGATGATCATAGTTGACCGGAATTTTAACGCGGGCTTGCCTTTCACCATTTCGATACCAATCATGAAGTAAGTATTGTCCACGCAAATTTTCCATCTCAGTAAATAAATGCACTTTGATAATGCCTTCTTGAGACATTAGGACTTGAGAAGATAGTTTATCAACCGGCATTCCCTTTTCTAGATTAGAGCTTAGTTGTGCTTTTTTGATCCGGGCATCAAGAATTTCCACAGGGGAATGTTTTGCGGTTTTCTGAACGGTAGCTACTGGTTTGGTGATCGCATTGACGTGATCATCTTGCTTTTTCTGTTCAGCTTCTACTTTATTAGCAGGTACTTCTACTGGCTCGGCTTGTTGTACATTTGCTGATTCGATTGAACCGGGCTTACTTGTTGCCAGCTTTAGTGTCACTTCTTTAAGTTCTGTCGCCTTTTCTTCGTTTTTAACGATGACAGGGTTCGCTGCCTGAACTGTTTTTGTGTTAGTGACAGCCAAGGCTTCATTGGTACTTGGCTTTTGTGCCGTGTCGCTCGGCGACTCTGGGTCTGCGACCAACCAATAAAGTGCAAAAACTATAATAAGAAGGAGGGTTATACCTGCAGGAATAATTCGGTCCCAGCGGAATTCTTCTTCCTCAAATTGACTATAATCGTCCTTTTGTTCTGGCAAAATACCAACATTTATTTTGCGTTTTTCTGTACTCATTTAACCCTCTAGAATCAGCTTAATATTTAAAAATAGTTTTAGAAAACGGTTTATGGTCTCTACTTAGAGTCAGGGCCGTGCCCCTGATTGAACCAGCATTAGGTCCAAATCAAAATAACCTAAACGTCGCGCAATTTTTAATGCAGTATCTCCGGTAATATCGCGGTAGTTAACATCGGCTCCGCCAGCAATCAGTAGCTGGGATAAAAGCATATTATTGTCTTCTACAACATGCATTAATACTGATCGCCCATTGGGAGCCACATTCACATTGGCCCCCGCATTGATTAAAATTTTAAGTGTTGTGAGATGTCCTTTGCGAGCAGCTTTTGTAATGGCTGAATGGCCACTTTGGTCTTCATAGCTTAAGTCTGCGCCACGAATAATTAAATCTTTGAGCAAGTTATTTTTAGCGTTATCAGCGACATACATCAACGCTGAAGGTTTACCCGCGTCGAATCCTGTCTGAAAGTTGCTACCAGCGGTTAATAAGAATTGGCTGATAACAAAGTGCTGATTCTTTAACGCTAATGAGAATGCGGTGCCTGAAGGGGACTCACTGTTTAGTAGCGCGCCTTGTTCAATGGCTCTTTTGACTAATGCTGCATTCCCTTGTTCAGAAGCCAACATCAGGTCTGTTTTCTTAACAACTTTAATATAGGTGAGGTCCAGTTTATTAAAGTTGATTTTTTGCGTAGATTGGCTGCCACATGATACTACCGCTACAAATGTGATTAGTAGTATCATAAGCCGACACATGATTGATCTTTCCATAGAAATTAAGTTTTGGAAGTGGGAAAGCGCCCATTGTCAATCAATTGGTGCGCCCAGTAAAGCGTCCTTTCAGCCCAAATACACATGCCTTCCACTGATATCACGAAAATATGATCAAGTTAACTGAAGAACAGCGCGCGATCGTGATGGCAGAACCGGCTCATTATGTGATTACTGCCGTGGCTGGCAGTGGTAAAACGACAACACTGGCCTATCGTATTCAGCACTTGCTTGAGCAGGGGGCTGATGCGCGTCGTATTTTAATTTTGATGTTTAACCGGGCTGCCCGCGAAGACTTTAGTGTAAAACTTCAGCAAGTCATTTCAAATCGACACCAAAGCCCTGAAGTGAGAACCTTTCATGCCATGGGTTACCGTTTGTATCAGCGGTTTATTCGGGATGGTTATCTTCCATCATTTCAGAATAATATTTTGTCAGAAAAAGAGATCCATTTTCATATCTGGCGATTGATGCGACAAACCCTTGATGCTGAAGCTTTGCGTGATGCGAAACGGAATAAAAAAGAGCATGTTGAGTTATGCCATCAGTTTTTTGAAACGGTTAAAAGCGGCCTAAACTCTCCAGACTTAGTTTTTGAAATACTTGAGTTACCCAAAAAGTTTAAATATGTATTGTCTTTATTTGATCAGTTTGAAGTTTGGCGCAAGCAACAATCCCGTATTAGTTATACCGATATGCTATACGACCCCGTGATGGCGATTCGTGCCAACCCAGCTTTAGCAAAGCTGGTGGGGAATAAAATGGACGTATTACTGGTTGATGAGTATCAAGATACTAATGATATTCAGCATGAACTTATGAAGTTGATTGCGGGGGATCGTGCCAAAATAACGATTGTGGGCGACCCTGATCAAACCATTTATGAATTCCGGGGAGCTAAGCCAGAATATATTATAAAAGGCTTTGCTGAAGAATTTCCTGAAGCTAGGAATTTGAGCCTGAGCTACTCTTTTCGTTATGGGCATAAAGTATCATTGCTTGCGAATCACTTAATTACCAAGAACAAAAACCGGCAAGATTTACTATGTAAGTCTTTTCACAGTAATCCTGCCACTCAAGTGATTGACCATCGTAGTGACAATGATGCGGCTAGCATTACCACGCTTTTATCGAGCTTCACACTATCCACGCTAAATCAGACCGCTATTCTGGTACGTACGTGGAGTCAAACAGTCGGCATTGAGCTTTCTTTACTTGAGAAGCAGGTTCCCTATCATATAGAAGGGAAGAACAGTGTTTTTAATCTTGTAGAAGCACAAAGTATTCGGGCTGTTATTGAGTTGGTCGCAGGGTCATTTTCAATGATGAGCGTTGAAGAGCGGCAAACAAAAATCGAACTGATTTTCCACTTTCCTCACATAGGTTTACCGGAGCCTCAGTTAAAAATGTTGGCAGCAACGTTAGCTACTTACACACAAAACTGGGGAAAAGTACTTTTACAACTTATTCCAAGTGACCTAAAAAGAATTCAAAGCCTGAAATTAGAACGCTTAGCTAAAGTGTTGGCACGGTTGGAACAATCAGCAAGACCAGTTAAACAGTTATTATCTGTTTATTTGCAAGAAACAGAACTCTACGAAGGTATTCGATCACTGAGTTTAAGTCATGATCATGCAGAAGAAAAAGTCGCCTCTATCATGGGTATTATTCGTTACATTTCAAAACTGGAAGGCGATGCTCAGGGTATTCTGAACTACTTATCGACACTGCAAATGAACGCAGAACAACAGTACCAACAAGCGGTACGTATCACGACGATTCATCGTGCAAAAGGTTTGGAATGGGGTACTGTTTTAGTGCCAGGTTTGAATGATAAGTTAATGCCTTATGCCTTACGATCAGACAATTTAAATAAAGCTGAACTTGAGAGTGAAAGGCGGCTACTTTATGTTGCGATGACGCGTGCCAAGCAAGCCCTGCATTTATTTGTTCCAAAGCGTCATCAACATGCTTTATATAAACCGTCTCGTTTTGAGTCCGAATTACAAATTGAGCAAAGTTTGCTTTTGGGCGGGATTCTGGACAAGAAAGAAAGTTATTGTGAGTTAACAGCTAGTATGAAAGCATCCAAAATATCCCTGCGCTATGCTGATGCCATGCAAGTTGAACTTAAACAAGCTGAGCCGGAACAAGCTAATGGCGTGACAAAACAGTATAGTGAGCCGGTTTGGTTCGCTCAAAATGTTCAGCACTGCGTTTTAGGGCGAGGCTGTGTGATGGGTGATCAGGCTAATTCATTTTCAGTTGAATTTGAGGATCATCAAACACGCGTGTTTAGTAAAGAAACTGCAGACCGGTTTTTTACTGTAATTGAATAATTATTCGATCGCGGGTAATTGTCTAATGCCTCCCATTTCATTAATCGCGACATAAATAAATGTCGTCTCAGTTACTTTTCTGGCTTGGCCTCCCAGTACATCGATTACGTAGACCTCTACAAGTATTTTAATGGAGCTTCGACCCGTATCCACTAGGTCTGTGTAACAGCAGATCTGGTCTCCTACTGCTACAGGCGATAGAAACTCAACGCGCTCCATTGCGACTGTTGTGGTCCGTCCTTTTGAAATTTGAGATGCGGCCGTTGCGCCAGCTAAATCCATTTGCTCCATGAGCCAACCTGCATAAATATCGCCATTAGGGTTTGTGTCCCGTGGCATTGCAACAACCTGAAGGGTTAAATTGCCCGTGGGGCCAATGCCTGTGTCGACTAATTTCATATCTCGTATTATTCCTGATTTTATGACTTGCTTTACTTAGTATAGCTAAACATTGGAAACTGCAAGTTATGACCACTGCAGATCATTCACGATGTGTGCTTTGCACGATAATGGCTGTTGTCTAGCCACTTGTTTAAACTATTTCTGATATGTTTTAGACTGAATTTAAATTGTTGGTTAAACCACGTGATTAAAATAATAAATTAATTAAGGAGTCAGAATGACAGGCCGTGACACAACAAAAGATAAGTATCGTTTATATGGCTGGGAGGTTTCACCTTACTCCGCAAAAGTTAAGGCTTACTTTCGATATAAAGGCATTCCATGTAAAAATATAGTTCCAAATATTTTTACATTAAAACAAAGTATTGAGCCCAAAGTAGGCAAAGTAATTATGCCGGTTGTTTTTGGGCCTGAAGATGAAGTGTTGCAGGACTCTAGCGTTATCATTAATGAGTTAGAAAAACGATACCCAGACAAATCGATCATTCCCGCTACGCCAAAACAACAGTTTGTTTCAATGCTTTTGGAATTATGTGGTGATGAATGGCTTACAATGGCTGCACTTCACTATCGTTGGAATTATCCAGAGAATCGAACATTTATATTAAATGAATTTGGCAAAAGTGCTTTGCCGTATTTTCCCGGTTTCGTACAACGAAAAGTAGCGTCCGTCTTTGCTGGGAAGTTAAAGGGATATTTACCTATTCTAGGTATTACCGAACAGACGCAAGATGCACTTGAAGCGAATACTCACGATATCCTCCAGATTTTGAACCGTCACCTTGAAAGCTACCCTTATGTGTTGGGGCAATCCCCATGCATCGGAGATTTCTCACTCTACGGGCCAATTTATGCTCATTTACATCGCGATCCGAGCCCAGCTAAGTTAATTGCGAATTATCCTAATGTATTAGGTTGGGTTAATCGTCTAAAGGATGGTTCAGCAGAGATGAATTCAGGGTTCATCGAAAATGATGAAATACCAGACTCACTTCTTCCTTTAATCAAACTGATTATCGAACAACAGTTTCCTTTATTGGAAGACAGTGCTAAAGCGATTAATCAATGGGCCATTGAAAACCCAGATAAAAATAAGCTTCCCTCTCGGCTAGGCGACACTATGTTGAGAATTGGGGATGCATCGGCTTCTCGTTTTAACCTAACTTACCCTTACTGGATGTATCAGCAGATATCTGATTTTTATCATGAACTTTCAAGTACTGAAAAAGACCAAGTTAATTTATTGGTTATGGGGCTGTTTGAAACGTCAGAAACAGTGATTGGTTTTCTTAAAGCTCCTCTCAAAAACAGGGTTCTGCTAAAACGATGTCGACTGTATCTAGAATAGCCTAGGAGTACTCAACGAGACTTGTACTTAGGTTAGTTGGTGTAATTAAGTATATTTAAATTAGACCAGTTAAGGCGGGGCTTATTTAACTTCCCGCCTTAACTCATTAAAAGGAAGGTATTTCATATTTCGCTTTGATCGACTCTACCAACGACTTATTTTCTGTCAGGAACCGGTTAAATGAATCAATGATTTTGGGATATTTTATCGTCGACATATGATAGTCCCCGCGAGTGTGGGGCAATGACTTATCAAAAACCAAGCTATCCTTTTGTGAAAGCGTGTTCGCCATAAAATATTTTGCCACAATGACATTGAAATATACGCCATCAATACGATTAGCCTGAACCATTTGTATTAAGCCTTTTAATGAGCTGCCTTCTTTTAGTTTCATTGTTTTGGCAGAGATATCATCTAAATACTCCCATGGAGTGAACCCCCTTAATGTTCCTAGCGTTTTGAGTCTATCCTTGCCCTTACTAATAAACTTGGGCTTGACTATAACCCCGTCAATGTACTCTAGAACAGAATCGCTATAGACCACGTTTTTTCCTTGTTTAAGGTTTTTTTGCCAATAAGGGTTGTCAGGGAATTTGAAATCAACATCGCCTTTAATAAAACCTTTAAATAAACGTTTAATCGGAAGAGTCTTATAAGTAAATTTGTGGCCTTCTTTCTCAGCAAAGGCATCTAATACTGCACGAGCATAACCTGAGTACAGTCCATCACGTTTGGCATAGATAGGGTAATAATCAATCCCTTCGACACCTATATTGAAATCGTCTGAAAATACGGGAAAACTCATCATAATTGAGAAACAAAATATTAGAATTATCCGGCTATTTTTCATTTTCTATTATTTCCTTAAGTTTTCTGATTGAGTTAGGGTTGAATCTGGGTAGGCATTAATAATACTGATAACTTTTGGCATGTTATCCAGAAACAGATTTAGTAACTTTGGGTCGAAATGCTTGCCTTCCTGAGACTTTAATTCATCAATGACTTTATTCAGTGGCCATGGCTCTTTATAGCAACGACGGTGTATTAATGCGTCAAAGACATCGACGATTCCAACAATACGCCCATAAATATGAATCTCTTCACCTTTAAACCCATTGGGGTAACCCGAACCATCATATTTCTCATGGTGCTGGCCAGCGACAATTGCAGCCGCTTGTAAGACTTTACGTGTTGATTTATTAAAAATATCTTGGCCTATTTGGGCATGGGTTTTCATTATTTCCCACTCTTCAGCATTCAGCTTTCCTGGCTTAAGTAAAATACTGTCAGGAATGGCGACTTTACCGACATCATGCATCGGAGCCGCCATGAATAAGGCATCAACATCCTCTATTGGTAACCCTGCTAAACGACCTAACAGGCGGGATAAATGCGATACACGTTTGACATGATATGCTGCTTCTTTAGAGCGGTTTTCGACCACATCTCCTAAGGTGTCAATAATTTCAACTTGCGTATCAAAGACTTCACGGTCCAAATAGAGATTATCAAAAGCGATAGTGACATTACTGGAAAAGACTTGAATCATCCGTTTATCCAGCTCGTCTAAGGTGTCGATACCATCTAAATAGATCAGGTTTACTTTCCCGCTTTTGGTCGGAAAATAACCCACAAACTGATCACTTTCAAACACGCATTCTTTTGCTTGTGAGGCTTTCGTTAGAAGGGAAGAGACATTAACGGGTAACGTTGAGCTTGTTTCGCTCAAGCTTCCCGTTCCCGCAAGCACTTCAAAATCACCCTGGTTTTCGGCGACTGTCCAACCATGACTCCTTACTAATAAGGTATCTTGATCCAAGTGTAATATTGATGCGATCTGATCAAGCAAGCCGCGAGCAAATTGTTGCAATGAGCGAATTTCGAATAAATTTGCTGAGGCTGATATGACTTCTTCAAGGCCCAAGCGATAACGGTCTAAGCTTTTTCGGGCTTCTTCGACTTCCATGATGTCACGGTAAGCCCGAAGTCCTGCTAAGGTCGTGGTAAATAATTTAGTGCTATCAAAGTCTGTTTTTTCTTTGTAGTCATTAATATCATAATCAACAATTACTTTGCGTTCTGGAGCTTGCCCTGGTTGCCCTGTGCGCAAGACGACCCTAACAAATTTATTTTTCAATTCATCTCTTAAATACTTTACAAAAAGCAGCCCGGCATCATCACTTTCCATGACAACATCTAGGTAAATCAGAGCAATATCGGGGTGTTCCTGAATAAGGCTTCTAGCCTCAGCACCACTATATGCACTGAGTAACTTCAGACTTATTTGATCAAATTCAAACTCACTTAAGGCAACTTTAGTAATGGTGTGTACTTCTGGCTCATCATCTACAATTAACACCTTCCAAACTTGCTCTGGTGGTGCGTTAGACGGTTTCTGAACTGATTTCTTGAACATATGGGCCTTCTTTTAAAGCGTTGGGTTCTCGATATCTATAGGAATGATTATAGTAAATGTTGTGCCAAAGTCAGGTTTGCTCTCGATATTTATAGAACCTTTCATCTTTTGAGTGACTAAATTATAGACAATATTTAAGCCTAGTCCACTTCCACCCTTTTCTCTATTGGTAGTAAAAAATGGGTTGAACATCTTATCTTGAATGTCTTTTGTTTGGCCTTTACCATCATCTGAATAGATAAAATGCAGGTGATCATCCTGTTTTTCGAATAAGAGCTTAATGGTGCCTTTTTGGCCTTTATCATAGGCGTGAATAAATGAATTGTTGATGAAGTTGGTGACAATCTGTGACAACGAACCTGGATAACTATTGATTTCAATGTTCTTGTCGCAAACAACCTCTACCTTGATTGCACTGTGTTTTATTTTATTGCCTAAACTAAGCATGACTTCATCGATATACTCATGTAAATTGAATCTTCGGATGACCTCGTGACTTTGGTCGACAGCGACTTGCTTAAAGCTTTTTACCAGGCCTGCTGCCCGATCGAGACTATGGCGAATGGACTTGGAAATTTCCTTCGCATCAGAGATAAATTTTTCAAACTGATTTTCTTCAAGTGCCTTATCTGTATAGCGTTCCTCAAGCTGATCTAACATATATTGGAAATGACTAATGCCCGTTAAACTCAAACCTACCGGAGTGTTGATCTCGTGGGCAACTCCGGCAACCAGCTCTCCCAATGAGGCCATTTTTTCAGATTCAATCAGCTGTTCTTGCATTTGTTTAAGTTCTTCCAATGAATTTTGTAATTCGAGCCGCCCTTTCATTAAGGCTTTTTCTTTTTCCATACGAATTTCGACTTCTTGCTTAAGTGCGAGCTGATCTTTGTCTAGCTGTTTGACCGTATTATTGAGTGATGTTGTACGCTCAGTGACTTTTCTTTCAAGTCCGATATTTAACTCCTCGAGCTCAGACATTGAGATAACAATTTTATCCATCATTTTATTTAAGGCAGATTCTAATATTTTTAATTCGCTTTCCTCATGTCCATCTACTTCAATTTTTCTGGCTTGAATATTATTGAGGTCAATTTTCTCTGCCTCATTTGCCAAATATCCCAAGGGACGAGTTAATAGGCGATTGAAGACAATTGTGATGAGAAAAACAAGCGCAATTGTTTTTATCACGGCAGCAATTATAAGGATGAAAATACCCACTTTAATTCGGTTAAATACGATTGAGTTACTAGATACAAGTCGTACAGAGCCTAGTTGCTTCGTATTTTTCTTATGAAAATATTGGAGAGGGAATTCATGCCAAAAAACATCATTGCTTGAATTTTTAGCGTTTAAAGCGACCTGTCCCGTTTGCAAAATAGTGACTTTATGGCGATCCAAGATTTCTATACCTATGACAGAAGGTAGTTTTGTGATGCCTTCAGCAGTGATTCTTAATTGAACGTCATCCATATTCCAGAGTGTTTCTGTTAAGCTTTTCGAGAATGTATTTTCAGTTATAACGAGTTCTTTTTTGATGTCTTCTTTCGCCGAAGAATATTCAATGTAAATATGTATGCCTGTCATGATAAACGTCAACAGGAAATAAATTGAAAGCACAATTTTTAGTAAGTGCGTTGAGATGGAGTGTCTAAAGTTAGACATTTTAGTTGGAAGAAATTTCATCTATTCTGCACTCAAGTATATGGAACGCATGCAAGCGACATATACAAGTTTAGTTTAGATTTTCTGAATGACATAACTTGTTGGTTAAACTTATCTGGTGTTCACCTAGCCAGTTTTGAGCGTTAAGCGATAGGAGTATTGCTATTCAACTGAAAGTTGAATAGCTTCCGAAAAGTCGCCTTGAATCAGGTTGTTATCAATAGTTGCAATCTTGAAATAATAGTTTGAAGGCATTAGTTGTAAAGTGCTTGAGGTAATTTCCCCTCCGGATATTTCAGTTGAGGTATTTAGTGCCATCAATTCTGTGCCATAAATAATTGAATAGCCTGATATTTCTGATAATGTCAAAGTTGAACCATCATCTCTAAATTGAGGGGCTGTCCAACTTAATTCTACCATTACAGGTTCTGGGCTAGGAGTGGGTGTGATGGTTAAGTAAGCCGTTTGGGAACTTTCGGTACTTATTTCGTTACTGATGATGACCCGATAGTTGCCTTGGTCGATAAGCTGGCCTGAAATAATTGTGAGTGTTGCATTATTTGAGTTTGCGATTGGAGAACCATCTTTAAACCACTCATAATTAATCGTACCGTCTCCTGAAGCGAATACAGTAAGTGAAGTCGTCTCTCCTTCATTAATTGTTGTGTGCTGAGGTTGCTGGTTTATGATTATCGGGCTTATATCAGGAATCACACTTAGGGTAGCTGGTGATGAGGTAATACTACCCTCACTATTTGTTAACACCACATCGTAAGTGCCAGCATCAGATAATGATGTTGAGAGTATTGAATAACTTTGCTCGTACGCATTGTTAATGGCAACTGCATTTTTTCGCCACTGATAGGCAATATATCCATCACCAGAAGCACTGACTTTAAATGTTGTTATATTGCCCTCTATTGTTTCAGTACTAGACGGCTGATCAATAATACTGATTGCTTCGATGATTTCATTGACTGTTATGTTTGCAAAATTCGACTGTAGTGAACTTATGTCATTTGAAACCGTGACACTGTAGGTGCCTTCATGGCTCAAACTAATAGCGTTAAAGTTAAGGCGTGAAGACGTCTCGTTGGGAATGATGGAACCGCCTTTTTGCCATTGATAGCTTAATGCACCTGAGCCTTCTGCAATGACTTGAATATCAATTTGTTCCCCTTCCCGGGTGACGACTGATTGAGGGTGGCTGGTAATTGTAACGGGTAGTTGTTTTGGGGAAACGGAGACTAATGCAACTAAAGATGTTAACGCATTATTGCCACTAAAAACTTTTGCTGAATAAATACCATTATCTGCGAGATTAATATTGGCAATTGATAAAACATCACTGGTTGCACCAATTATGTCTACATCGTCTTTTGTCCATTGATAGCTGATTATCTCTGAGCTTGTCGCGACGACTGTAAGTGAAACATTGTCGCCTTCAGTTGCGTTAATTGATTTTGGCTGTTCAACAATCACTAAGGTTTGTTCTGTATGGCTCTCATATAATGTCTGTGATTCTTCTTCAATGACAGAAAGGGCTTCCAAGTGCTGTCTGGAATCTACTTGTGTACTCAAAAACTGGGCGAGATTGTAAGCATTTAAAAAAAGATCTTTAAAGGAAAGTGTTGAAATATTATCCCAGTCAGGCATTTCTATTATGGGGGCGAATGCGGCTGAAAGAATACCAAGTCTAAGTTCCTCTTCCTTAAGTTTTTTTATTTCAGATAGCGCTGTCAGATCTGAAGGCAATAAACTTAATGCTTTGTCACCTAAACCAAACTTGGTTTTAATAAAATCTACTGAAATGTTGATGTTGGAGGGGCTGAACCTTTCAGGTAAGGTCATCATATATTGAACAGCTAAGTGTGTGAGAGGGCTAATCGGCGCATGATTTATTTTACCCGCTTTAGATTTCACGACGCTGGATAAAGTAAAGCCAGAAGACAAGGTAAACGCCTCTCCAAAAGCTGCATAATCACCAGTTAAACTCGACTCACAGCCTGTATGAAAGTCGCATATCATTTGGCTTTGATCATCCGTGACCATTTCCAGGTAGTAGTATTGATCATTTCTACCTTTTCCCGGTTTTAATTGGTAATAACCACTGCCATTTGTTCTGCTGATCACGGGCTTGGAATTACTATCAACAGTATAAACACCGTTCTGGTTCACGATAGGATAAGCTTTGATGACGGCGTTGCTAATAATGCCTTTTACAACACGGCCATTAAAAGATGTCTCTTCCGCAGGCGTGATAACAGAATCATCCTGAGTTTCGGAAGAAGGTTCTGTTTGTGTTTTTTGTTCTGTATTACTACTGCCACCGCAACCCACAATAAATAAGCAAAGCAGAATGATGTGAAAGCATTGTCGGTAGAGGCATTTAGATATGATGTTTGGTGTTTTCGAAATAATGTTCGGAAGATGCATATTATGTAGAGAGGCTGCCAAGAAACTTTTAATAGGAAATTCGTTGCATAGTACTAGGGTGCTAATGAACTAGTCGTTGCAGAAGAATTACTATTAGTTAAGTCAATAGCAAAGGATAAGGGCTAATTGGCATTAATTAAATACATTCAAACATAATGTGCAGGAATATCATGCATGTCATGTTTTAGAATTTTGTGTTCTCATTTTATCCAAGGTACGAACTCTTAAAATTTCTTGTTCATCAAAGTGTTCATTGCGAAGCGCTTCAATCATGCGATGTTTTTCATCCTTTGAATAAGCATCCATTGATTCAATATTAGCAAGTTCAACACGGTAAGTATTAACTCTTGCTTGCCAGACTTGCCTCTCTGTGTCCAAGCTTGCTAAGCGGTCAGCGACATCAGTGCCGAGTTCTTGTTCTCGGTAGAGATAAATATCCTCATCATTTGCACCAAGCTTACGTAAATCGCTGACACTGTTTCTAACCTTAGATAGTTGATTCATGCCATTTTGAGCTTGAATCAATTCAATGGGGGTGTTTTCATCCAAAAGTATTAACTCGACTCTTTTTTGCTCTACAGAAAGCGCTTTATTATTGAGAATTTGAGCTTTGCTAATCATGTAATCGTCGTAGTCATCTTCTTTTGAGTAAAATGAGGAAATCGCTTCATCAGGGAGAAACGCAGATCTTGAGTCTCGAATCGCAAGCTTTATCTCTTTGATCAAGGCCATGCTTGTTCCGGAAATAGTTGCTTGTTCAGCGTATTGGTTTTTAATGATGCCAATGTTATTTCTATATTGCAGGTATCCTTCTAGCAGATTATTCGCGATTAAATACGCGTCGGCATTAAGTTGAGAACTTAAGTCATGCTTGATACGAGCGATAATATTCTCAAAGGGTTCCTCACCCATAGCCATCAGATAAAACTCAAACAAATGTTGTACCCGTTTATTGATGATTAAATTCCCTTGAAGGTCTGTTTCTAATGAAGCGGGTTTTGGTGCATCACTTAATGAACCAGGCAGTGTTTGATAAAATAATTCACCGGTTTCATTATCAGGCCTTTCTTGTGACATCAAGTCTGAAATTATTTCAGGGGGGACGGTCTTTTCTGTTTGTGCCGTTTTAGTTATTTCATTGCTTTGTATACTCGCGTCAGGGAGTACGGTTTCCTGTCTGACTACAAAAATAATGACAGTCGTTAAAAGTGCAGTACAAGCAAAGAAAAGTACTTTATTAAAACTAGACATAGTGGATACAACGCTAAATGAGAGAAATTCTTTAAACTAATTATGGGCGTTAGAAAGTAAGGTGAAATAGCAGTACTTAATTTGATAGAACCTATCAACTGCTATAAAGCACCTTACTTTTTTAGTTTAATTCACAGAAACAATTACAGCCCTGCGTTCTTTAAACGACGTGCCTGAGAGGTGTAAATTGGCAGTGGTGCGGAATTCCACAAACCATGCAAGCCAAAGAAACCATTAATTTCATCGCCATGGTTAAGTGTGTAATCATCACGAATAACATCACCCATGTGTGTCGAACAACGCTCAACTAAACCATCGTTTTCAGCACCGTCGTGCATAAAGTTAGTAATCGCTAATACGCCATCCATTGGGTCAAGTATATTTGAATCAAATACACTATTGTAAGTACCGCTCCATGAGTAATAACGAACGCCATTTACACTGTGAGCGCCATCATTTACAGAATAGTCTTTAACCCAGTTTGGCCACCACCATGAACCTGCATTGTAATAAGGTGTTGATTTACATGAGCCTGTTCTAATTCCTTGGGGATGCAATGCGTTATAAGCTGCTGCGCCTTCGGTATTAAGTCCTTCGATGACGGCCATTGCATTAGATTCTTGGCTTGGGTCACCAGAAACAAGTGAAATCATAGCGCCTATAGCATTACCAATTACTTCAGCAGGGCCTTCTAGTGGAGAATCATGAACAATATTGCCCACTTTACTACCAAAGTGGGGAGAGCCAATTGATGTTACTGATGCAACTAGATCAGGTCGAACAGAAGCCACATATCGTGAAGTTGTTCCACCTTGAGAGTGTCCCATCAAGTTCACTTTAGATGCGCCTGTTGCTGCAAGAACGTCTTGAATGTATGCCAGAAGCTCTTCTCCACGAAACTCATCACTTTCCCAGCCAGTGATTTGCGGTGTATAGACTTGAGATGCGCCTACGCCATTCAATGCGCCTCTTACGCCATAAAAGTAGTCACCTAGAATAGAATCAAAACCTGATAAACCGTGAACCAACACGATAGGGTTTTGAACAGCTCCAGATGTATCGGCCATAGCAGTCGTTGTCATGGTGGCGCCGATTGCAGCGCTTGCCATCGTGATTGACGCGACTAGTTTTTTTACTTTCGTTTTTATTGTCATTTCATTTTCCTTGTTTTTAAGGACTTTTTATTTTAATAAAGCTGTTGATGCTTTAATGATGACAGGGCACCTAAGGAACTGTTCAGGAAGAACCATAAGGTGATGCTTTTAGCGCCTGCCTATCTGGTAGCCAGTGTCTTTCTTTTTGCTATTAACACTGGTTACCGAGATTAATGAGATTTGTATTAATCAATCAAGTTGCTTTTTTGTTCTTATTTCTGTTGCTTAAATATAGCAATGTTTGAAATATGACATACGATGTTGTTTTTACGTCGGAACTGGTTGGCAAATATGAGATATATATTCGTAAACATACAAGAATAATTGCCTGAAGCATGTTAAGGGAAATTGTGATGCACAACGGATTGTTTAAGTGACCAGAATAACCACTTGAGAAAAATATTTTTAGAATTGTGAAGTAAATTCACATAACGTCAAACATGACAGAAAAATCACCTGAAAATATGAGATAATCGCAAGTGATGAAAATATAATGGATTGGAATACTTAAAGTTTTAAATCATTATTTCAGCAACTTATAACAATAAAAATGGCTTAACTTTAGGGAATGCCGAGCATGAAAAATCAACTTTTACTCACTTATTTGGTGAGTTGTCTCTCTATGAGTGTAAGCACCTCTGCAAACGAAAAACCCTTTTTAGAAGCTTATGTTGGTGGTGGAATCTATTCTTTGGATAAAGATCGTGACTTAGACTCCTTTTTTAGCAAAGAAGGTGGGTTAGAAGTACCGATAAATACATTTTTATCATTAGAAACATGGTTGTCAGATTATAGTGCTGAATATAAAAAATCTTCAGACGAGCTGGATTCACAGCGTTTTTATACCGGCGCTTTACTTCACCTCAAGAGGAGAGGGAAAAAGCGCCCGTTTATTTCAGCAGGTTTTAGCCATCTGGAGTATGAGAATAATGCTGGCCATGATTCAAGTGAGTCATTAATCAATATTGGTATAGGAGTTAAGCGATACTACTCTAACAACATCATCCTAAGGGGAGAGATGATGATGATGAATAGTGTGGATAAAGAATTGATCGATATAGGGGCTCGGCTCGCTTTAGGTTATGTATTTAAATACACGCCAGCTATCCCTGTGATTGTTCCTGAGCCAATTGCAAAACCAATTGCCAAGTCTGAACCGGAGCCTGAACCGGTTGTCGTAAAGTCAGAGCCTTTGCCAGTGGATAGTGACAATGATGGTATTATCGATGGAATTGACCAATGTCCGGGTACAAATCCGGAGTTTAAAGTAGATGAGATCGGCTGTGCTGTCATGCTGACTGAAACGGTCTCGATTACTATGGATATTAAATTCCAATTTAATAGTGCCGAGATATCAGCAGTAAGCCTGCCAGAAGTTGAAAAAGTGGCTGACTTTATGAAACAGTTTGATCAAACCGTATTAACCGTCGAAGGGCATTCCGACGATAGTGGTCCAGCGATATATAACAAATTCTTATCTCAGCAGCGTGCCGATGCCGTTAGGGCCTCTTTGGTTGACGTCTTTAGTTTATCTCCTGAGCGAGTATCAGCGGTTGGTTTTGGAGAAGAAAGCCCGATTGCAGACAACTCAACGAAAGAAGGGCGCGCGATCAACCGTCGTGTTGTGGCTGTGGTTGAGTCGAGTATTGAGAGGGCATCAACTAGAGAAGACCCTGAGAATGTTGCTGCGATTAACAGCGAGCCTGAAAAGTTAATGTAAGCATCAACTAGGGTTTGAAAAATCTTTTTTGATTTTCGATATAACGATTATTATGAATAGAAAAGTGAATGAGAAATGACGAAACAGATTCCGGAAACGTTTTTACGTGAGTGGTTAGCGTTGCACAATAGCTATGAAAAATCAGAGGCTTTAACGTTAGTCATAAAGTTAGTGGCCGTTTTTATTTGTTTAGCTGGTTTTATTTTTAATATTAGTTCGCTGCTGGTTGCAATGTTATTGCTGGTTCTTTGGCTTCAGGATGCCATTTGGAAAACATTTCAGGGTAGAACCGAGCAGCGTTTGCTAACGCTTGAAAAAGCAAATTCAGAAAATGATCAGGCTGTTATGCTTAATTTTTACAGCCATTGGGAGGAGTCACGCCCAGGCATAACTATGCTTGCTCGGGAGTATTTATCAAATGCTGTTAGACCAACCATCGCTTACCCATACGTTATTTTATTGCCAATTTGTTTTCTGTAGAAGGTTTTCATTCTGGTTGCCAAGAAGGGGTCTAGTAAACGTGTCCTGGGAAAAGAGTGGCTTGATCTTCTGTTTTCCAGGCAGTATATTTTTTCATAATCATCAAGAACAGTTTCGACGTTAATTGTCTTTCTAACCATGTTTTTAATTGGTGGTAATTTGACTGTTCAAACCAAGTTTTATCGACATAGGCAAACTGACGAATAAATGGAAAAATGGCAATGTCTGCCAAGCTTACCTGCTGACCGCACAAATATGGTTTTGTTGTAAGTTGATGATCTAATTCTTTGAGAAAACTTTCCCCCTGTTGACGATAATATTCTGCACTGTGCTCTGGGTATCTATCTGCATATTTGTAATGATCTAAATGTGTTTTGAACTCATTATCACAGTAGTTTATATAGTGTTTAACTTTGTCTTGTTCTGCTTCGGTTGTAGGCAGCCAGTTGTCAGGATCATTTTGGGATAAAGCCCAGAGCATGATATCCAGACTTTCTTCTAAAACTGTCCCATCATTTAATACTAATATTGGCACAGTGCCTTTTGGTGAATGCTGGAGCATTGAGGCTGGCTTATCGCGCAAAACTATTTCTCGGAGCACTACAATCTGCTTGCTATAGGCTAAAGCCATGCGAGCTCGCATCGCATAGGGACAGCGACGAAAAGAATATAAAGTAGGGTATCTCATGGTGTTAGTGTGATGAATATTTGGGTAGAAGAAAAGAAAAAAAGAGGAATCTAAAAGATTCCTCAAAGGTACATATAACAACTAGGATTGGAAAATAACGATGTGGAGAGACACCTGCGCAAATTACGTTATTTTCCTTTGCGCTGATAAATTTAGCTTAGACAAAATTTTGATGCTTGCCGCTTCAGCTTGCAAATAACAACGAATTGAAACGCATGTTAACAATACCGGTAGTATTTATTACAAAGCTTATAAAAAAGCCCGAAATTAAAACTCTATATAAACCAGTAATTTAACTTGCTTTATTAATGAAGAATGTTATATGATGCCGTTAATGCACTGTTACATATAAATATGGATAAAAATACAATGCCAATGGCGGCAGGTTTTATTGTATTCAATAACTAGTGGAAGGCGGATGTGCATGAAACAACTTTTAGCGAATAAGTAAAAAAAGAACGATAGGTATCACTATGTCACAATCAGCAGTAGTACTAGAAGAATGCGGAAGCGAATCTCATGAAGAGGTTCGAGATAATGTCCGTCGCCAATTAACAAATGATGTTGAGTCTTTTCTACTTGGTGGAGGTCGAGTTCAGCAGGTAGAAAATAACGTTAGGGCTGACCCGCCTAAAAAACCAAGTATGAGCTATGGAACAGCTCCTATTTAGTATTGGTTTTGTATTACAAAGCAGTAAAAACGAAAAAAAGCGCTTAATTTAAGCGCTTTTTTTCGTTTTAGTACTTGAAATACGCAAAAAGTATGCGACAATTCACGCCGATTATGAGACCTTGGTCACAGTTGGTGGCTTTGTAAACAATTTGTAGGTATCTGAATGGATTTTGGATACAGAGGAAAAAGCTTGATGGATGCGTTTACTTTTATAATGGGTTTAACCTTAGCGGTTGCAGGTTTATTTTTATATCGAAATTACGCAGGTTTTTTAAGAGGTGCTTACGCCAAGCAAGCACGTGTGATTTCTATCCAGCAAGTCTTCTCTTTATCTACAAATCTCCAGTCCGGTATTGCGGGTTACGTTAAAAATGGTTTTTATCCTGTCATTGAATATCGAGCTGACGGTGAACCTGTGAGGTTTACTGCTATTGATCAGCAAATTTCCGGTAACTTCCATGTCGGAGATGAAATCAAATTACGAGTATTGAAAACGAGAAGAAGCAAAAATCGAGTTTGTAAAACGGTGGTGCTGCTGGTTTCTATGTTGGCATTGCTTGGTATTGGTTTATTCGTATCTGCAGTGATGTCAGAAGCGCAGGTATCACTCGGCCAAATCTATTTAGCATCCTTTATTATTGCGACAAGCCTTTCAGTTTTAGTACTCTATATGAAAGATCAAGATGAGCAAGGCGAGCAGGGTTTAACGAGCACTCTTGGTGGTCGAGCACAGATTTGTTTAGCAGAACCTGCTGCGTTTAAGAAATGGACCTCTGCCTTAAGAGACCCAGTTCAGCGTTATAAAATTCGTAGCACTCAGTTTTTTGGTGCGACGTGTATGTGTTCTGCAGTGGTGATGCTTGTCGTCTCTGTACGGCCTATTACTGGTCTTTTCTAGCCCTGAAGGTTAAGCGTTTCGTTTCCAGTTATGCCATTTAGGTAGCCATTTCATGGCTAGTGCTGGCACATGTCCTCGTTTCCACTCACCCGCAGCGTATTTGTTTGACTCTGATAATGTTGGATAAATATGAATAGTGCCTAAAATTTTATTCAAACCTAAGCCATGCTTCATTGCTGTGACATATTCAGTGATTAAGTCTCCGGCATGATGACCAACAATCGTGACACCTAATATCTTATCTTTTCCTGGTTGAGTCAGTACTTTTACTTCGCCATGATTTTCACCATCAGCAATGGCACGATCCAAGTCATCAATACCGTAACGTGTGACTTCATAGGCAATTCCTTGCGCTTTTGCTTCCTGTTCATTTATGCCTACTCTAGCGACCTCAGGGTCTGTAAAGGTTGCCCAAGGGATGACATGATAATCAACTTTGAATTTCTTCAAATTACCAAATAAAGCATTAACAGCGGCATACCATGCTTGATGGGCAGCAGCATGAGTAAATTGATATGGACCTGCTACATCCCCACAGGCGTAGATGTTAGGGTACTTTGTCTGTAGGTATTCATTGACCGTAATCGTGCCATTAGGGTTGAGGTCAATATCTAATGATTCTAATCCAAAGCCACTTACGTTTGCTTGTCTACCGGTTGCGATTAAAACACAATCAAAATCAATGATGATTTTCTCATGTTTGTTTTCAGCATAAAGTTGAGCTTGACCATTGATATTCGTAAATTGTTTTGGCTGATATCCAAGCTTTAGAGTGAGCCCATCTTGTATTAATTTTTCTTTCACATAGTTCGATATTTCAGTGTCTTCTTTCGGCATGATGCGATCAGAGCGATTCAATAAAGTGACTTCAATACCTAGGCGATGGAAGCTTTGCGCTAATTCGCAGCCAATTGGGCCAGAACCAATAACCAGCATGCGCTGTGGTTTATCTCGTAAGCCCCAGATGGTATCAGAGGTATAAACGGGAACATCCTCAATGCCCTCGATATTTGGAATAGCAGGGCGTGCACCTGTTCCAATGACAATGTTTTGAGTCGTGATAACCTTACCATTCACTTCAACTCTATAAGGGTCTAAAATTTTGGCCGTGCCTGTAATGCAGTCAACACCAAGACCGGTATACCGTTCTATTGAATCATGCGGTTCTATTTCGGTAATGACTTTTTGGATGCGCTCCATCACTGCAGGAAAGTCGACTTCGATCTCTTTCACTGATAAGCCGAATTCAGAAGCGCGTTGATAATAGCTCACCATTTTAGCGGAACGAATTAAAGCCTTGCTCGGTACACAACCCGTGTTCAGGCAGTCACCGCCCATTAAATGTTTTTCGATCAAGGTTACTTTTGCTTTCGTTGCAGCGGCGATGTAAGACGTGACTAAACCTGCAGAACCGCCCCCAATGACGACCATATTAGTATCGAAAGATTTGGGTTTGTCAAAGCCTTGATAAACACGTTTAGCTTGAATGTTTGTTAAGACCTTCTTGGCAATAATTGGGAAAATACCCAATAGTGCGAAGGAAAAAAGCAAGGTTGGTGATGCGACGTCTGCAATGGAGTCTACTTGGGCTAATTGTGTTCCGGCATTAACGAAAACCAAGGTGCCTGGCAGCATCCCTAACTGGCTGACAACAAAATAGCGCCAGGTTTTTATCGTGGTTAAACCCATTAAAAGATTGACGGCAACAAACGGGAATAGGGGAACTAATCGAAGACCGAATAAATAGAAGCTACCTTCTTTTTCTATGCCTTTATTGATTGCTTCAAATGAACCTGAGAAGCGGTTCTGAACCGACTCTCGTAATAATGTGCGAGCAATTAAGAATGCGAGCGTTGCGCCGATGGTACTGGCGAATGAAACGAGTATCGCTCCCTCTATTAAACCAAAAATGGCACCACCTACTAGTGTAATAACTGCTGCAGCAGGTAAAGATAATGCAGTGACAAGGACGTAAATTCCAAAATAAAGGCCAGCGGTTAAAGCTGGATGTTGAGCGTGAAAGTCGAAAATGGCTGTTTTTTGTTGACTGAAATAGTCTAGGCTTAAATATTGGCCTAAATTAAGGCTGAAAAAGGTGGCTACTAATGCCATAAAGATAATAAGTAACCCGATTTTTTTGGTTTTCATTTAATGAGCCTAATGTCATGAGAAGCGATGTTATGGTACGAATTGTAATAGAATAAGACCCACACGATGAATAAATAGTTCAATGTCATCAAAAAGTCACGTAATCCCTTTATTTTATTGACTTTTAATAGATTCTTTCTGGTAGTCTTATTTTAATGTAAATTTATTGTATCTGGAGTAAACCGTGTTTTCAGCAAATGATCGTAAGTTCCCCGCTAGCCGCTTAAGACGAATGCGTTTTCAGGGTTTTTCACGTCGCCTTATGCGAGAGAATACTTTAACTGCTGATGATTTAATTTACCCGGTGTTTGTTTTGGAAGGGGTCAATCAGAGGGAGCCTGTTCAATCGATGCCCGGAGTCGAGCGGGTTAGTATTGACTTACTCTTGAAGGAAGCCGAAGAGCTTGTGGCCTTGGGTATTCCCGCGATTGCTTTGTTTCCGGTGACGCCTGCCAATGCAAAATCACTTGATGCAAAAGAAGCCTGGAACCCAGAAGGTTTAGCGCAGCGGGCCGTGAGAGCTTTAAAGAATCATTTGCCAGAGCTAGGTGTCATCACTGATGTGGCTTTAGATCCGTTCACGACACATGGGCAAGATGGCATTATCGATGATCAGGGCTATGTGCTTAATGACATCACTGTTGACGCTTTAGTCAAACAGGCTTTATCTCATGCTGAGGCGGGGGCAGATATTGTGGCACCTTCAGATATGATGGATGGTCGGATTGGCTCAATTCGTCAAGCTTTGGAATCCGCAAATTATACTGAAACACGCATTCTGGCGTATGCTGCAAAATATGCATCGGCTTACTATGGGCCATTTCGAGATGCGGTGGGTTCGTCCGGCAATTTAGGTAAAGCAGATAAGAAAAGCTATCAAATGGACCCTGCCAACAGTGATGAGGCATTACATGAAGTAGCAATGGATATTGAAGAAGGGGCCGACATGGTGATGGTCAAGCCCGGTATGCCTTATTTAGATATAGTACGTAGAGTTAAAACTGAATTGAAAGTCCCTACTTTTGTTTATCAGGTGAGTGGTGAGTACGCGATGCATATGGCCGCGATACAAAATGGCTGGTTAGATAAAGACCAAATCATCATGGAATCTTTATTGTGTATTAAGCGGGCAGGCGCAGATGGGGTATTAACATATTTTGCTAAAGACGCGGCTCGAATTCTGAAATTAGAAAAGTGATCTGATTTTTACTTATCAATAACCATAACAACATAAAGTGCGCGATATGACCAAGCAGAGCAGCGAAACCGACACCGAGATCGATATTCATAGCCATGAGTATTATGTCAATCGTGAACTTAGCCATTTACAGTTCAATAAGCGTGTACTGAAGCAGGCGGTGGACAATTCGCACCCTTTACTAAACCGGATGATGTTCTGCTGTATTTTTAGCAGTAATATGGATGAGTTTTTTGAGATCAGGGCGGCAGGCTTAAAGCATCAAATAAAATATGGCCGGGAAACAATTGCCTCTGATGGCTTAACCCCTCAGCAAACCTTGGATTCAATTAATCACATCGCACATGATTTAGTAAAAGAACAATATGAAATGCTAAATGATGTTCTATTGCCTGCGCTGGAAGCTGAAGGAATTCGTTTTCTTCGTCGTCACGAATGGTCTGAAGCGCAAAGTGAGTGGTTAGCTGAATTCTTTGATCGGGAAATTCTGCCAATCATCAATCCGATTGGTTTAGATCCGTCTCATCCATTTCCGCGTTTAGTAAACAAGAGCCTAAATTTTATCGTTGAGCTTGATGGGCAAGATGCGTTTGGTCGTGAAACCGGTTTGGCAATTGTACCTGCGCCACGCTCATTACCCCGGATGATGAAATTACCCGAAGAAATCTCAAGTGGTGATGATGTTGTCTTTCTATCGTCTATTATTCATGCCCATGCAGACCAGCTTTTTCCAGGAATGGAAGTGAAAGGTTGTTATCAATTCCGGTTAACTCGAAATGCAGATTTTGAGTTAGAACAGGATGATATGGTGGATTTAGCCGCTGCGTTAAAAGGTGAATTATTATCTCGTCGATTTGGTGATGCTGTTCGTTTGGAGCTGGCAGATAACTGTCCGGAACGCTTGGTCGAGTTTTTATTGAAGGAATTTAAACTGAGCGCAGGTGAACTGTACCAAGTTCCAGGGCCTGTAAACCTGGCTCGTCTGATGCAACTATCTGACCTCATCGACAGGCCGCAGTTACTCTACCCCAGTTTTGCACCGGGTTTACCTAAATCAATAAAAAGTAAATCGAACATATTTTCGGCGATTCAACAGAAAGACATTTTATTGCTCCACCCGTATCAGAGCTTCACACCGGTTATTGATTTCTTAAGGCAAGCTGCAAAAGACCCTGATGTGGTTGCAATTAAGCAGACCCTTTACCGAACTGGTGCAAAATCAGAGATCGTCGCAGCACTGGTTGACGCGGCTAGAAGGGGGAAGGAAGTAACGGCCGTTATTGAGTTAAGAGCACGCTTTGATGAGGCTGAAAATATTGAACTTGCCAGCAGACTTCAGGAAGCTGGTGCGGTGGTGGTATATGGCGTAGTGGGCTATAAAACGCATACAAAAATGATTTTAATTGCTAGGCGAGAGTCACAAGGTTTCAGAAATTATGTGCACTTAGGAACGGGGAATTACCACGCAAGTAATGCGCGACTCTATACTGACTATAGCTTTATGACCGCAGATGAAGCATTAGGAAAAGATGTGCATAAAATTTTCCAGCAATTAACCGGCATGGGAAAAGTACTGAAAATCAAAAAACTTTTCCACGCACCTTTTACCTTGCATGATCGCCTCCTCTCATTAATTGATCGTGAAGCTAAGCATGCTAAAGCCGGAAAAGCATCCGGCATTACGGTTAAATTGAATGCTTTATCTGAACCAAAAATTATTCGTGCTTTGTATGCGGCTTCACAAGCCGGTGTACCGATTAACTTATTGGTGCGCGGGATTTGTTCATTAAGGCCCGGTATTCCAAATGTTTCAGAGACTATTAAAGTCCGCTCAATTATTGGGCGGTTTTTAGAACATACTCGAGTCTATTGGTTTCATAATAATGGCCATGATGAAATTTATGGTGCGAGTGCTGACTGGATGGATAGAAACTTACTCAATCGAGTCGAAACCTGTTTCCCCATTGAAGATAAGAAGCTTATCAAGCGAGTGATGGATGAATTGAGCCACTACCTGAGCGATAACTGTCAAAGCTGGGAAATGGATGCTGAAGGTAATTATCACCAGAATCAGCCCAAAGAGGGAGAAGAAAGAATCAGTTCTCAGGAGTATTTGCTTGAGAGTCTTGCGCTAACATAAAATTTAAAATTAATTTATTGATGCTGTAGGTTGCCGAAACAACCTACAGCATTTTGATCTAAATAGTTTTTACCTACCAAAGATCAGGGAAATCACGGTTTTCAACCACTTCATTCACGAGTGAATCTTCATCACTAGTTTTCGTTTCTCCCCACTGATCAAAATAAAGCAGCTCGTCCAATGGCGTTCTGTTCAGCCAGCCAGCCGTCTCTAGTTCAGGTTTATCGTAAAAGTGAGAGACGTAACCCACGCAGAGATAAGCAATAGGGACAATGTTAGAAGGGATATTTAATGCTTCTTGTAGTGCTTTTTGTTTGATAATACTTACCCAGCCGACGCCAACACCTTCAGCCCTAGCTGCAAGCCAAAAGTTTTGTACAGCACAAACACTACTATAGAGATCCATGGTTTTAATTGCTGTTCTGCCAATAACAACTGGACCGGTACGAGAACGGTCGCAGGTAATACAAATATTAATGGGCGATTCGAGAATACCCTCTAACTTCAGAGAGCGATAAGTTTTGCTCTTTTCTGAATCAAACATGTTGGCTGCGTCTTCGTTGGCGACAACAAAGGCATTATGAACCTTTTGTTTTACTTCGTCTGAACGAACTACAACGAAATTCCATGGCTGCATGAAGCCAACGGAAGGTGCATGATGCGCCGCATATAAAATACGACTGAGCACATCATCTGGAATAGGATCCGGTTTGAATTGACCACGTACATCGCGGCGGTTAAAAACAGTTTTGTATAAACCCTGGCGTTCGTCTTCAGTAAAAAAGTGATCACTTTGATGTGAATCTACAGGCTTTTCCATGTTAGTCCCCTTATTGGAAAAGTAAGAGTGCGCTTGTCCATACGCCTCGTTTTAGTCTTCAGGCCGGTCTTCTGACTTAGGGTCACTTTGTTCAAAGGCCTTCCCAGCGCTATTAATAGCACCAGTGGCGTATTTTCTATATTAAAAGAAAGAATTAAACAATCACCTTTACAGCGTTGGGCACGTATCGGACTTACACCGATTTCCCGATTCTCTAACACCTGTTTTGAAATAAGTATCAGCACCTGAATGTGAGACAGGCACTGTTACAAAAGAGGCTATGCTTGTCAATGAAGCAAGCTATTATTTGACATTAGATCGTGAGCAACAGATGATAAGCACTGACATTAAAATAATAATCCTGACCCGGCGACCATGCTTAAATTTTTGCTGATACTGTTTCTATTTCCAAGCACTTTACTCTTTGCTCAGACCGATGAATTTAATGTTGTATTTGAAGTCGAAAATGCAAATGAACAAGATATTAAGCTGCTGAAAATTCTTCAAGACCAGGCTATTTTCAAAAAGCTACAAGACTTCACCGCTAATAATTTAAAACTCAAAGCCGATGTTATTTATACCTTACATCAAGGAAATGAGCCTTTTTTTGGCCCAAGCCTGAATCAGATATTTATTCCCTATTCTTTTTTGCATAAAGTCTATGATGACGTGCAATTCAAATACCCCCAACAAACAGAACAACTTGAAAAATTATTCTCTTTTGCCATTGAGAAATTAATTTGGATTGAGTTTGGTAGAGTGCTAATCAGTCAGTATGATTTGGCTATCTCGGGGCGAGAAGAATTTACTTTAGATAATTTTTCGACAGTGATGCTATTAAATCTGAGTGATCTGGATAGTGAATATTTATTAGATGCGACAGAAGAGTTTTTATTGATTGATGACTCATCATCATTAATGAGTCGTATTTCTTTTCAAAGCGAAGCAGAGTTTGATGAGCAAAGATATCGAATGGTTGTTTGCATGGTGCTTGGTAAAGACAACGAGAGTTATATCGAATTATTGGAAGAGCTAGCATGGGATAAAAAACGCTTGCTCCATTGTCGTGAACACTATCAAGAAAAAATGATGGCATGGTATGAGGCTTTACAGCCTTTTTTGAAACCCGGTAACAAACTAGATCAATGGGTTGAACTTATTCCAAAGGCAGAAGAGCCTTTGGAAAACTTGAATTAAGTGCTTTGCTAAATGTTATCTCAAGGGTGACTTAAAGGCTGTTTAAAATCTTTTACAGCCTTCAATATTTTAGGTGCTAAAGAAAAAAGGTGTTAATACCAAAGCACAAATGTTGTTGCTGCGCCCACGCCACATATCTCATCAAATTCACTATGTCGACAGGCGTGTTTACCGATAATATAAGTTAAGGCGCCGCCAACAATGTACATTTCTAAATCTCGTTCTTTTTGAAAGCTAGAGCAACCACCAATCAGCATTGTTGCTGCGATTACTAATATAACACTCAATTTTTTCATCGAACTCTCCAGAATCCTTCTAAGTCGTTTCATGCTGCAAGTCTATATCCTACAAAGCTGTATGGACTTGAGCAAGGGCGGGGTGGGTGATACGTGAATTAGTCTGCATCTTTTACCGTTCAAGCAACATTGCCGGTCACACGGACGCGTTTATTGCCGACCGTTTTTTGGGTTTCTTCTTTTGCTCTGTTAGTTTCAATGCGTTGGTCAATAATATTTTTTAATGCAATGATTAAGCCCATTCCAACAAATGCGCCAGGTGGAAGAATGGCAAAAAGAAAGTTGGGGTAGTCTGTAAAAACCTGTATTTCCCACGTTAAAGCCATATCGCCAAAGATCAAATTCATGCCGGTAAATAGTGTGCCCTGACCAATGACTTCTCTGAGAGCACCTAAAACAAGTAATACCGCAGTGAAACCTAAGCCCATCATCAAGCCATCTGTCGCTGCAGGTAAAACGGGGTTTTTGCAGGCGAATGCATCTGCCCGGCCTAAAATGGCACAATTAGTGACGATTAACGGAATGAAGATACCCAGTATTTCATACAGCTCATAAGTGAAGGCTTGCATGAGAAGTTCTGCACAAGTAACTAATGAAGCAATGATCATCACAAAGGCTGGAAGACGTACAGAGTCAGCAACAAAATGACGTATGAGTGAGACGGCGATATTTGAACTTAATAATACTAAAGTCGTTGCCAGACCTAATCCCAGCGCATTGACCACTGTACCCGTGACCGCAAGTAAAGGACATAGGCCCAAAACTTGAACGAGAGCAGGGTTGTTACTCCATAAACCATTCTTGATGATGGTATTCAATTCAGTGCTAGCCATACTATTGTTCACTCTCTAGCGGAGACGTTTGAGGGGGCATATCAGGGTTGACCTCAATATTTAACTTTAAGAGCTTAGTCTGATGGTCACGATAGTAGTGCAATGCTTGATACACGGCTTGTACGATAGCCCTTGGCGTGATGGTCGCGCCAGTCAACTGATCAAACTCACCGCCATCTTTTTTAACTTTCCAGTTTTCACTCGTGGTATTTTCAAGGGATTTTCCTTCAAAGCCCCTTATCCAGTCAGATTTTTTAAGATCGATCTTATCGCCTAAACCTGGCGTTTCCTTATGCTTAATCACACGTACACCTCTGATGATGCCGGTGGTATTGATCCCTACGATTAAACGAATTGGACCAGAATAACCTTCTGGCGCTACAACAGGGAGAATTAAGGCGGTTGGAACACCATCTTGTTTGGCTATAAATGCTTCCGATTTTTCGCCTAAGCCAAGCGCTTGCGTTGCTTCTAGCCAGAAACTATCTGACAGCATATCATTGTTATGATCACTTAAAGGAACGATTTCTAGCAAGGCTTTAGAGCGAGCTATTTTGACTTGCTCTGCAATTTTGTCTTTTGTAGCGACTTGGGTAATAGCAATTAACCCGGCAGTAATAATAGCAAAAATACTCAAACCAATAATGGAACGAACAATTGATTGCCCCATGGTTTCATTATTTTCTTCAGGCGCGATATCTGGTGCAGCTTGGTCTTCATTTGTCATGCTAATTCTTCTCTTTCGCCTTTGAACCACGCTTGGCATCGACATAACCATAAGTGCGTGGTTGAGTGTAGACATCAATCAAGGGGGCTGCAAAATTCATCAATAATACTGAAAAGGCAATGGCATCAGGATAACTACCATAAGCTCGAATTATATAGGTTAATAAACCGATGCCAAAACCGTAAATCAATCTGCCACGAGTCGTAGTGCAAGAGCTTACTGGGTCTGTCGCGATGAAAAATGCCGCGAGCATCGTTGCACCGGATAGTAAGTGGATGACCAATGGTGCTGTTTGGTCAGCATCACTTCCAAGTAGTAGTGAAGGAATTGCTAAGCCGACCAATAAGCCTACAGGCGTTTGCCATGGAATGACTTTCAGGGCGAGTAATACGAGTCCACCAGCTAAAAAGGCAAGATTGACCCATTCCCAGCCTAATGAAAAACCAGCACCAAAAATAGGGTTCTCTAAGACCGTGTCAGACAGCGAATGTGCAATTTCATGCTTGTAAGTGTCCAAGGGGGTCGCGCCGGTAAGAGCATCTGTTATAGGGATTTGCCCCCAGATGATATTCAAGGTATCAAGTAAACTGGCAGGCTGTTCAAGTAAGGGCAGAGGTGTTGCCCAGTTAGTCGTCATTGCAACCGGGAATGAAACCAGTACAAGAGCATAGCCCACCATTGCAGGGTTGAAGGGGTTATAACCCATTCCGCCATAAATGTGTTTAGCAAAAATAATAGCAAAGGATGTCGCGACTAATGAAACCCACCAAGGAGCGAAAGGGGGCAGCGCAATGCCTAACAATACCGCCGTCACGACAGCGCTGTAATCATTTAGAAAAAAGCCAATCGGGCGTTTACGTAGTTTGAGTACGGCTGCTTCACATGCAATTGCGACGAGCGTACACCAAAGGACGTTATGCAGGTTTCCCCAGCCAAAAAACAGTGTTTGCATAAACAAACCTGGCAGAGTCATCGCGATCACCCAGCGCATCATCGTTGAAGTGCGCTGTGGGCCTTTTGCATGAGGTGAACTGAGCGTTAATAGAGCCATTTAAAGTTCACCGTCCTGAATTGATTGCTTTGCATCTTTAAGTGCTTGTTCTGCTGATTGAACACGAACTTTATTTTTATCAACTGCTCGTGTGAGCTTTTCAACTTGCTCTGGCTGCGCATTATTGAGTGCATCTTGCATTTTTTCGAGTTTGGCAAGTGACTTTTCAAACGTTGTTTTTAGTGCATCGATATCGGGTGCGGGCGCTTTTTCGGCTTCTGGTACAATGCTTGGCTGGGCTTCAAGTGACTGACTTGCTGATGCTTTTTCCCAAGCCTGTTTAGCTTGGTTAACGCGCATTTGGTTTTTTTCTACTGCACGGGTCAGTTTTTCGACCTGCTCAGGGTTATTTTCTTTGGCATTATCTAAAGCATCATGCATTTTTTCGAGCTTGGATTGTGTTTTGTCCCACGCTGTTTTCAGGGCATCTAGGTCGGGCACTTCAATCTCAATTGCTTGAACTGATTTCTTCGCTTGGCTTCGTTCAAGCGCTGCCTGAATGGAGGCTTTTTTTGTGTCAACGGGGTCTGTTATCGGTGATTCTGAATCAGTCTTTTGGTTTACGTCAGCAGGCTGTGCTGCTTCGGCTGCTTTCTTGGCCGCCTGTGCTTTGGCAGCTGCTTCAGCGCGAGCTTTCCGTTTGGCGTCTTTTTCAGCCTGTTCACGTTCGAGCCGGAACTGTCTGGCTTCAAAGCGTTCACGCGCTTGATCGGATTTTTGTTGATCTTGTTTTAGTTGTTTAATTTCGCCTTTAGCATGACGATAATACTGCACCAAAGGAATTGAGCTTGGGCATACATAAGAACAAGCCCCACACTCGATACAATCAAGCAGGTTGTGATGTTCTGCTTTGTCATATTCCTGTGCGCGTGAGAACCAGTATAACTGCTGTGGTAACAAGGTCGCAGGGCAGGCCTCAGCACAAAGGCCGCATCGTATACAAGCTTGAGCAGGTGGGGGTAAGGGAAGATCATTCGCTGATGGGGCGAGAATGCAGTTAGTGGTTTTAACGATGGGGGTATTAGCATGATTGAGTGTGAAGCCCATCATTGGTCCACCCATAATTAAACGTTCTGTTTTTTCTGCCTGATAGCCGTATTGGGATAAGAGCCAATCAATAGGGGTCCCTAATAAAACTTCGACATTGCCCCGCTGTTGAATCCCTTCGCCCGTTAATGTGGTGACACGTGAAATTAAGGGCTCACCAAAACGAACGGCACGATAGATGGCAGCGGCTGTTCCTACGTTTTGGCACATGACGCCAATATCTGCAGGAATCTTACCACTTGGCACTTCTTTATCCGTCAGGATCTTAATGAGCTGTTTTTCGCCACCTGAAGGGTATTTTGTCGGAATAACACAAATTTCAATGCGTGTGTCTTTAACTGCTTCACGAAGTGCTGTAATGGCTTCGGGCTTGTTATCTTCAATGCCAATAAGGCATTCACCTGGCTGAAGCGCATAAGCCATGATCTCCATGCCTTGAACAACCTCACTCGCCCGCTCGCGCATTAAACGGTCATCAGCCGTAATGTAGGGTTCACACTCAACTGCGTTAAGGATCAAGGTTGCGACTTTGTCATGATGAGGCGGGTGGAGTTTTACTTCGGTTGGAAAACCGGCGCCGCCCATACCTGCAACACCAGCTTCACGAACTTTACTCTGAATTTTGATAACGCTTAAATGTTCATAGTGCTCACAAGCATCTAACTCACACCACTCATCCTTGCCGTCAGGAGTCAGAATAATACAGAGATCGGTTTGGCCAGAAGGGTGTGCGATAGGGTGATCTAGAATATTGTCAATGACGCCAGATGTCGGAGCATGTAAAGCAACACTAATCATGCCGTCCGCATCCGCTAATTTTTCACCTTTCAGTACATGCTGCCCAACTTCGACAATGACCTGACTTGCTTTGCCAATGTGTTGTTGTAAAGGCAGGATGAGTTTGGGTGGAATGGCAGCCTTCGTGATGGGGGTCAGGTTTGACAATGATTTCATCTCATTCGGATGAATGCCACCATGAAAATCAGAGAGAGTACGTGTATTGATGAGTTTACCCTTGATAGAAGCACTCATGACAAGCTTGCTCCTTCTACCGTTGAGCCTATTTTGTCTGTGGCAATAATTTTGGGGTCCTTTGGCGAGCTCCAATGCCAAGCGCCTAAACCTTGGTCTACAGGCACCATATCAATACAATCCACTGGACAAGGTTCAACACACAAATCACAGCCAGTACATTCGGAAGCAATTACGGTATGCATATGTTTAGCGGAGCCTAAAATAGCGTCAATAGGGCAAGCTTGGATACATTTAGTACAACCAATGCACTCAGGTTCGCGAATAACTGCCACTTGTTTAGGGATTTCTTCACCATGCTCGGAATCTAACGGTGTTGCTTCGACATCTAATAGTTCAGCCAATGCTTGAATGGTTGCTTCACCGCCGGGAGGGCATTTATTGATGTCACCGCCATCCGCAATGCTCTCAGCATAAGGGCGGCAACCAGGGTGTCCACATTGGCCGCATTGAGTTTGTGGTAGCAGGCCGTCAATTTCATCAACGATCGGATTACCTTCAACTTTAAAGCGAATCGCGGCAAAGCCAAGCAAGGCACCAAAAACAGCGGCGAGTCCAAGTAGGGCTAATATTGCTGTAACAATGACACTCATCTAGATATTCACCAAGCCAGTAAATCCCATAAAGGCGAGTGACATTAAGCCTGCTGTGATCATCCCAATGGCTGAGCCTTTAAATGCTAAAGGCACATCGGCAAAGGCAATTCGTTCACGCATCGCGGAGAATAAAACTAATACCAATGAAAAACCGACTGCGGCACCAAAGCCATATAAAATGGACTCAACAAAGCCGTTCTGTTTTTTGATATTCAAAAGAGCGACCCCTAAAACGGCACAGTTAGTGGTGATTAGAGGAAGAAAAATACCGAGTACTCGATAAAGCATCGGACTGGTTTTACGAACTACCATTTCAGTAAATTGTACGACGACAGCAATGACTAAAATAAAGGTGATTGTTTGCAGGTATTCCAAGTC
This sequence comes from uncultured Oleiphilus sp., assembly GCA_913020495.1. Taxonomy (GTDB): domain Bacteria; phylum Pseudomonadota; class Gammaproteobacteria; order Pseudomonadales; family Oleiphilaceae; genus PZPK01. Next base: position 5,084 of record CAJWBJ010000031.1, on the reverse strand, counting down.
TAAAGGCTGTAATAAATATTCGAATGCAAGGTAGCTGCATACTGACGAGAGCGTCAGCACAAACGTTGTCGCCAATGACATCCCCATGGCTGTTTCCAGCTTGTTGGAAACTCCCATAAATGGACACAAACCCAAGAACTGCACCAATACGAAATTGTTGACTAGTATGGTGCTGACTAAAATCAGCAAATATTCACTCATAAGCTTATTTAATATTCCCGTATCTTTGGCATCGATTGGTGTGCATGGTACACCCTATAAAATATTGAAAAGGAACTTACATGATTCTCATGCCCGGTTGAGCCCCTTCGTGCGGCTCCAATAACCAGATTTCCTTACCGCCAGGCCCTGCTGCTAAGACCATGCCTTCAGACATGCCGAATTTCATTTTACGTGGCTTTAAATTAGCAACCATCACCGTAAGTTTACCCACCAAGTCTTCAGGCTGATAAGCTGACTTGATGCCAGAAAAGACCTGTTTCTGCTCGGTGCCTAGGTCCAGTGTCAGTTTAAGTAGTTTTTTTGCACCATCAACATGCTCAGCATTTTTGATGAGTGCGACGCGTAAATCTACTTTAGCAAAATCATCAAATTCTATTTCTGGTGTAATCGCTTCACCACCAGGTAAGTTAGACTGCTCTGCTTGTTTTTCACTGTCAGGCTTTTTCCCTAACTGCATTTCTGCTGCAACGGCTTCTTTTGATGCCTCCATCATGACATCGATCTTTTTCAGATCAACACGGATCATCATGGGTTTAAACTTATTAATGCTGTGATCCAATAATAATTCAGTGCGCGCATCCCATGTCAGTTTAACGTTTAAGAATGCTTCAGACTTCTCAACCATTGAGGGCAGAATGGGAGCCAGATAGGTTAATAACTGCCGGAACATGTTAATGCCGTTTGAGCATATTTGCTGTAATTCGGCATCTTTACCTTCTTCTTTTGCCACTACCCATGGGGCTTTTTCATCAATATATTGATTGGCTAAATCAGCTAGTTCCATGGTCTTTCGAACCGCTTTGCCAAATTCACGCGCGTCATATAATGCGGCAATTTCATCACCTGCATTCGTGAACTTAGCGAGTAAGTCTGTTTCATGACATTCTGCGGCTAACTTACCATCAAAGCGTTTAGTAATAAAACCAGCACAACGACTAGCAATATTCACAACTTTGCCGACTAAATCTGAATTGACGCGTTGAGCGAAATCTTCCAGATTCAAGTCTAAATCATCTACATGACTCGTTAACTTTGCTGCAAAGTAATAACGTAAATACTCAGGGTCTAAGTGTTCAAGATAAGTACGTGCCTTAATGAATGTGCCACGTGACTTCGACATTTTTTTACCATTGACGGTAACAAAACCATGGGCATGTACGGCCGTTGGTGTTCGATAATTCGCGCAGGTGAGCATTGCTGGCCAGAACAAGGCATGAAAGTTAACGATGTCTTTGCCGATGAAATGGTAGAGCTCAGTCTCTGCACCGGCTTTCCAGTAATCATCAAAATTAAGGTCATCACGCTGATCACACAGGTTTTTAAAACTCGCCATGTAGCCAATTGGGGCATCAAGCCAAACGTAAAAATACTTACCTGGCTGGTTTGGAATTTCAAAACCAAAATAGGGGGCGTCGCGGCTGATATCCCAATCTTGCAAACCGGCATCTAACCATTCTGCAAGTTTATTCGCGATTTGAGGTTGAAGAGCGCCACTACGTGTCCAGTCTTTTAAAAACTCTGAAAACTCCGAAAGTTTAAAGAAGAAATGTTCTGAATCTTTTTCAATTGGCGTCGCACCAGAGATAGCGGACTTGGGATTGATTAAATCCATTGGGTTGTAGGTTGCACTACACACTTCACAGTTATCGCCATATTGGCCTTCAGCTTTGCATTTTGGGCAGGTTCCAATAACAAATCTATCGGCTAGAAATAACTCTTTTTCGGGGTCAAAAGCTTGTGTAATACTGCGTGTTTCTATTTTCCCGTCAGCTAAACAAGCTTCGTAGATAGAGGTAGAAAATGCTTTATTTTCAGGTGAGTGCGTTGAATGATAATTATCAAAGGCAATCAGAAAATCTGAGAAATCTTGCTGGTGCTCAGTACTGATTCGCTCGATTAACTGCTCAGGCGTAATGCCTTCTTTTTCAGCTCTAAGCATGATCGCCGTACCATGTGCATCGTCAGCACAAACATACGTACACTGCTCACCACGGGATTTTTGGAAGCGCACCCAGATATCTGTTTGAATATATTCTAGAAGGTGACCTAAATGTATTGGGCCATTAGCGTAAGGGAGAGCACTTGTAACTAGAATTTTTCGCACAGAATAACCTTCTCTTTCAATTAAAAATCGGCGCTATGATACCTGTCTATTGAGCAATTTTCATCCCGATGTGATGGGAAAAGTGTTTTTCATGCCTTCTTTAATAATTTAACTAAGTTTTCTTGGTATCTTTTACATGCAATTTTGTGAGCTTACTTTTTAGACAATGTTATTTTAGACTGCACGATGAAAATCAGGATTGAATTATTAAATTAAGGAAAACAAATGAATATAATTAAGAAAGCTGCTCTAGTTGCACTATCTGTCAGTGCATTGAGTAGTGTTGTTCAAGCTGATGAAGGCCAGATGTATATTGGTGTAAAAGCGGGCTCATTTTTGGTTGATTTAGATGGCGCTGATGACCCAGAACCTTTCGGTGTACAACTTGGGTATGATTTTGGCCAGAATTTGTCGCTGGAATTTGAATATAATACAGGGTCAGCAGACTATACTGGTTTTGGTTCAACTGTTGATATGGATCTGACAACTATGGCGATATATGCAACTTTTCGTTCAGAAGGGCAAGGCTACTTTCTGACGAAAATAGGCTTTCTTAAAGAAGAGCTTGAGTTAAGTAACGCTTCTGCTTCCGAGAATATCGACGATACAGGCTTGAGTTATGGTATTGGGGGTGGTTTTAAATTGGGAGACCAGTTCGCTTTAGAGGCTGAATATACAATTATTGAACAAGATGTTGATTATTTTGGTTTAACGGGCAGAGTTTTATTTTAAACTTTGGTTGAATGTGAGGCATGGTCTTGCACCATGCCTTGATTTTATCTTTCTCACCATTAACAACTATCAATAAATCATCGTTTAAACTGAATGTGGATTCGCGTCGAGTCCCTTCTAAGCACTTCATAGTTATTTTCCCCCAAGCCATCTCTATTCTTACTTCATTTCACTATACTGTAGCGAATCAACTTATTACTTTGTGTTAGATTGTCAGGGAAACTGAATATGTCATTAGTAAGCGAGAGCGAATTAGAAGAAGCGGTAAAAAACTACTCTGATCCTTATTTAAGCCAGAACCTTTATGAGTTGAAGGCTGTAAAATCTTTGACTTGTGAGAAAGGAAAGGTCGAACTCAAAATTGAAATGCCTTATGTCTGTGAAAGCATTATGGGGGGCATGAAACAGCTGTTAATGACAAATCTAGAGTTTGTTGAGGGTGTTGAAAGCGTTGATGTGCAAATCACCTCAAACATTGCCGTTCATAAAATCCAGAATGATCTTAAAAGCTTAGCGAATGTCAAAAACATTATCGCGGTTGCGTCAGGAAAAGGCGGCGTTGGTAAAAGTACCACTTCCGTCAATCTGGCTTTGGCGTTAGCAAAAGAAGGGGCGTCTGTTGGGTTGTTAGATGCTGATATATATGGCCCTAGCATTGGTATGATGATGGGCTTCCCTGAAGGAACACGACCAGAAACCATTGACAATAAATTCTTTGTACCGTTGGAAAAACATGGTGTTCAGGTGATGTCTATGGCATTTTTAGTCACCGATGATACGCCGATGATCTGGCGCGGGCCGATGGTAAGTGGCGCTTTGCAGCAATTACTAACCCAAAGTAAATGGAATAATCTTGACTACTTGATTATTGATTTACCGCCAGGCACGGGTGACATACAGCTAACGCTCTCCCAGAAAATACCGGTTAGTGGTTCAATTGTAGTGACAACCCCTCAGGATATTGCCTTACTTGATTGTAAAAAAGGCATTGAAATGTTCCGCAAGGTGAATATTCCTGTATTTGGTGTGATCGAAAATATGAGCGTCCATATTTGCAGCGAGTGTGGTCATCATGAAGCTTTATTTGGTGAAGGTGGCGGTGAGCGTATTGCCCAGCAGTTTGATACCGAGTTACTAGGCGCGATGCCATTGCATAAAACGATTCGTGAACAAACGGATGCTGGTACGCCAACAGTTGTCGCTGCTCCCGATAGTGAAGTGGCTTTGTTATTTCAAGATATAGCGCGAAAAGTAGCGGCAAAACTATCTCAAGAAGCCCTTGATGAACGACATGCTTTCCCCAATATTGTTGTGAGTAGTGATTAATCTATTTGGCATAGAGTGTTCTAAACTGAGCAAACTTCCTGATGTGCTCTATGCTTACATTTAATAAGTCAAAATTCATATTTGAGCTAGGGTAATGCTCTTGAATAGCTGTGAGCATTATCAATGAGTTTTAATAAAATAAGTCCGTACATTGTTTTTTTATTGGCGTTAGTGCTTACGTCAGGGGCGCAAAGTCATGAGCATGACTTTCGTCTCCTTACCTATATAGACCCGCCTTATGTTTACCCTGCTGACTCGGATGAAAAAGGACTAGCTGTTTTACTGATAGAGCAGCTTATGTCACGGGCAGGTTTTACTTACACTCTGGACATTTATCCGCCGAAACGGTCTTTACTGGTTGCATTGGCTACCCCTGGTACCTGTGTTTTTCCTATTGAGCGAAGCCAAGAACGTGAGGTTCAGTATTCTTGGGTGAGTCCTATTTTGTTTTCTAGTCATGGGCTATATCAACGAGCAAATACATCTTCGGCCAAATTGAGATCTTTAAGTGATGCTCAAAACATGACGATAGGCACTTACTTGGGAAGCGGTATTGGCGAGTACCTGAGAGGGCTGGGTTTCACGGTCGAAGAAACGGCTAATAATGAGTCAAATATTCTTAAACTAGCGGCTAATCGTATCGATCTCTGGGCCTCAGATACCTTATCTGCTCAATATATAGCCGATACAAAGAACATTG
>CAJWBJ010000030.1 GCA_913020495.1 uncultured Oleiphilus sp. | reverse complement strand
CTTCGATTTTTAGCGCAAAATCAATTATACAATTGGCCTTAAACTTCAATTATTTTTGTGATAATACGGGCACCACTTCTTTACTAACCATATCTTCCCACCAGTGTATTTTACTCGTCAGCATACTTTGACTGTCAATAGCGTTAAAGGTGAATGGTTTCCCTATGACAGGAGCTAACAACGATATACCTTGTTTATCAGCTATTTGGCTAACTTTATTGAGAGGTTCATACCAAGAGTGAAATGCCATATCAAAAGTACTATTGTGAACAGGCATGAGAACATCACCCTTGAGATCTTGATGAGCTTGGATGGTTTCTTCTGGCGTTAAATGCTCTTTAGACCAACACTTATCATAAGAACCGTTTTCCATAATTGTAAGATCAAAAGGGCCGAATTTATCGCCAATTTTCTCATATATGTCTGAATACCCCCCATCACCACTGAAAAATATTCGCTGCTCTTTATTTAAGATAACCCATGAACTCCACAAGGCCTCGTTTTGATCAATCAATATGCGACCTGAAATATGGTTTGCCGGTGTAGCGATCAATGTTAGGTCACCAACAGATTTGTTTTCCCACCAGTCTAACTCCGTAATTTTTCTTGGTTCCACGCCCCAATCTATTAGGTCATGTCCATTACCAATAGGAACAATAAAATGTTGTACTTTTGGATGTAGTACTCTGATAGTTCTCTCATCTAAATGGTCATAATGATTATGAGATATAAGTACACCACGAATATCAGGTAGTTCTGAAATAGATAAAGGAACATCATGAAAGCGCTCAATACCCATAAAATATACGGGGCCGAGTCGATCAGAAAACACGGGGTCTGTTAGCCAAAAATCACCATCTATTTTGAGTAGCACAGTAGAGTGACCAAACCTAATAACGCTTATCTGATCGTTCGGTAATTCTTCTAACTCTTTGATAGTTAGTTTATGTACAGGTATAGGTTTAGATGGAACTTGATCGTATTGCGTTTGGAAAATATAACGTTGAGATATATTTACTGCGTCACCCCAATCCGGAAGCTCCACGGCCTCCCTGTTGTGAACTCGCCCTATTTGATATTGGCGTGCATATTCATCTTCTGATTTAGTAAGGGTAGTTACTGACATCTGCGCACAGCCCACAATTATAAGAAAAAGTAATAATCCCTTTAGTATTTTCATGTTTAGTTCTTTTTGTTTGTGCTAATTTTCTGGATCTGGAGTGTAGGTGTAAATTGGAAGTTTATCTGATTCTAAAATAATGTATGAGATAGAGTACTTAAAGCAAGCATGATTTATTATATACAGTTAGTAAGGCCTATTTAAATTCTCTAGAGCCAGTTGCTTCAACCTTCAACGGCTCCAAATGGGCTCAAGCATGTAGTGGACATTGAAATAATTAGATCTGTCACTAATTACACTTAAATAAGGGCTATACGAACGTCACCCTCAGTAAAAAGACTACATACGACAAGTCATAACAATAAGAGCTATAAGTGTAAACAATTATAAAATACATCCTCTGTATGATGACTCAGACCACACAACATGTATTATCAAGTAGTTTCTGATCAGTTTTTCTTATCTCGATCAAGTTCGATGAAATGGCAAACCTAACGAAAGTTAGGGACGCAAAGCTCCAGGTCTAAGGTGAAAACTATGATGGCTGAGTTTCCAAGCAACCAATGCAGGTCTCGAAAAATGAAAACATTCAAAAGCATTCTCTCACCTTTTTTAAATCCGAATATTCTTTTGTTATTTACAACGCTGTCTGATCAAAAGCGTTTTAAGTGATCAATTTAGAATGCCCAACCTAGACGAATCAACACTATATAAAGCGTACAATGAAAAGCGTTTCTTATTAGTGGATGACTTTGAAAACTTCAGAACATCAATGAAGAAAATATTGCTCAGCTTTGGTGTAGAAAAAGTAGATACTGCACGAAATGGCAAGGAAGCGATCAGTGCCTGTAACGAGATGACGTATGACGTTATCCTTTGCGACTACAATCTGGGGCCTGGTAAAAATGGGCAACAGGTTTTAGAGGAATTACGCGCCTGCAAACGCCTAAAACATATAGATACATTTATCATGATCACTGCTGAGAGCAGTAAAGAAATGGTGATGGCTGTCGTTGAAAACCAACCCGACTGCTATCTGGCCAAACCAGTAACGCAAGCCGTCATTAAGCACCGCTTAGACAAGGTTATTCAACAAAAAGAAACCTTACTAGCGATCAATCACGCGTTGGATGAGGAAAATTACCCTTCTGCTATTACGCTCTGTACCAAAGAAATAAGAAATAAATCTAAATACAAAACCTGGTGTATCCGAACCATCGCCAACCTGCATTACTTACAGGGCGACTATCATTTAGCAAAACAAATCTACACGGAAGTGCAAGAAGAAAGACCTTTAGATTGGGCGAGTATTGGCCTAGCCAAAGTAGAGTTAATTGAAGGAAACTACGATACTGCTGAGGAATTATGCCTCAGAATGATTGTTAATAATGCTCAAAATTTAGCCGCCTATGAAGTACTCGCAGAAGTATACGAAAAGAAAGGAAACCTTAGAAAAGCACAGAAAAACCTTGAAATTGCGACGGCTATTTCTCCGCTTAACATCTTAAGGCAAAAGAAGCTTGGAGCGGTTTGTGTTGAAAATCTAGATATTGAACGAGCCACGGACGCTTACCGAAGAACGGTCGACCTAGGTGAGCACTCCCACCATGACTCAGCTGCTGATCACTTGAATTTTAGTCGTTGTCTAGCTGACCTTAGTGATGCAGATAAGAGTCAGCATGGAAAAAACCTGTTTAAAGAAGCAATGAGCGCACTAAAACTTGTTAGAAAGAAATATGGTGACTCCAACGAAGTTAATATTCAATCCTTATTGGTAGAAACTCGTGCATTAGCCGGTCAGGACTATAAAATTAAGGCTCTCGAAACTTTGGATAAAGCACAAACTTTATGTGAGTCCAATGCAGAGTCACTATCTCAAGACACTAGTTTGGAACTTGCCAAATCACTCTATTCAGTAGAAAAAGGCGAAGAGGCTCAGCAAGTTTTAGACAAACTAGCGGTCAACCACCCAGAAGATAAGCGCGTCCAACAAGCGGTTTTAGAGATGCTAGAAGGGACGTTTAGTTACAAAAACAAGGTTCGGGCCCGAAACCTAAATAAAAGAGGAATTAAACTGGTTGAAAGCGGAAATTTTACAACCGCAATCGACACATTTAAATCGGCCCTTACTGAAACACCAAAACACCCTGGCCTGAATCTTAACCTGATACAAACGCTTCTAAAAACAAATCAGAAGTCGCCCTTGAGCCAAGAGGATATTGAGCTTTGCGAAATGTGTATTAAAAGAACAAAACACATGGCTAATAACCACCAGCAATATAAGCGATTTATTAATCTTTCCAAAAGCGTCAGTGCATTATCAAAGAAACAGTAGCTCCTAACTCTGAAACTCACTTACTTATCAATATTTTTAAGGTCCGCGAGATACTTCTTTCGCCATGCAATCGGCGTGGCTCCGTTTAGCTCTTTAAACACCTTTCCAAAGGCCATATCTGATACATAACCTACCGCCTCTGCAATATCAGCTACTGATTTTTGGGTGTTTCGTAAAAGGTCTGATGCAATACGCATTCTAACCGAGGTTAAATATTGAAACATGGGCTGCCCCACCAGATCTTTGAATCGTCGGGCAAATGCCGCTCTGGACATAGCGACTTCAGATGCGAGCAAATCTAATGTCCATGACCTTTCGGGTTGCTGATGAATCAGTTTAAGCGCCTTGCCTATTTGTTTGTCGAATAACGCTGCTACAAAATTGTGAGAGTCCAGCTTATTGATATGAAACCGAATCAATTCAACAAGCACGACTTCGGTTAATTTGTTTACGACGACCATCGCACCAGGGGTTTGCGAGTCATACTCTGAACTTAAGTGCTCCAAGGTGGTTTTTAGCCAAGACAGCTCGGCGATTTCATCTGACCGTAATACTAAAATGGGAGGCATCGCCTCATCGAGTGGCGAAGGGATAGGGTCTCGAAAGCTAAAATAGCCACATAGAAGATGCGTATGCCCATCGTAATTATCTTCTGTTTCACCCGGTTTAGAACTCGACAGAATATGGTCATCTCCACGACCAATAAATACGAGATCACCTGGCCCTAGCAAATAACTCTCCCCAGCAAATGAAATCCAACACTGCCCTCGACGAACGTAATGAAAAGCCGCTGAATACTTCATCTTTTCTATCATTTCCCAAGGCGCTTCAAGCTTATCGCAAAAGTAAACGCTACCATGAGTTTTTATACTTGAAAGTATTTCTGACAATACTGGCATGAGACGATCTCGCTATTTATAGAGACTATTAAGTATAGAACGTATCCATCAACTTACTTAAGATACATCCATCGATTAACGAAATCAAAACTTAAATAAGGAGAAACAATGCAAGTTGATGTGTACACCACCCAGACATGCCCTTATTGCTTTGCTGCAAAAAGTCTTCTGTCAGAAAAAGGAATTACTTTTAAAGAACACGATGTCAGTTACGACCCAGAAATGAGAGAAAATTTAATGGATAAAACAGGTCGCCGAACGGTACCACAGATTTTTTTTAACGATCAACATATTGGCGGATTCACCGATTTAGAACAGTACTTTAAAACCCAGTAGTAATTTAACTTAACCAAGCAAAAGTAACCTTAAAGGAAATAGAACTATGAAAATCAAACAGTTATTCACTAGCATCATTGCAGCATTCGCATTATTTGTTGGCTCTGTATCAGCGGCTGATCATTCAACAATATCCTTGGCTATAGGAGGCTATGACCTAGTTTCTTATCACCAAAATAGCGGACCAAAAGTTGGTAATGGACACCACCTAGCAAATCACGAAGGCAACATTTATGCATTTATCAACGCCGAAAATAAAGCTAAGTTTGAAGCGAACCCTGCTAAGTATGTACCAGCTTTTGGTGGCTACTGCGCATATGGTGCATCACTGGGTAAAAAGTTCTATGGCGACCCATTAGCATCGACTGTGGTAGACGGGAAACTTTATTTGAACCTTGATAGTAAGGTAAAAAGTATTTGGGTTAAAAAACGTGCTGCTAACATTGTAGCGGCTAATGAACTTTGGCCTTCAATTAAGTATGTACCCGCCGCTGAGCTTTAATTTTTAAGTACACAAACAGTTAGGCGCCAAAACTAATCCCGAATTATTTCGGGATTTTTTACGTAAAATGACTAACAAATTTATATTAGAGCGCCTAATCTACCCATAAAAGCATCAGGAGAAAACACCATGACTGACTACAACAAACTAAGCCCTGAAGAAAAGTATGTATTGATTGGTAAAGGCACTGAGCGTCCCTTTACTGGTCAATACGATGATTTTTTTGAAGGTGGGCTCTACACCTGTAAACAATGCAACGAGCCTTTATATCGGTCTGAAGATAAGTTTCCCTCTCACTGTGGCTGGCCTAGTTTTGATGATGAAATTTCAGGTGCCATCAAACACGAGGTAGACGCCGACGGTCGACGAACGGAAATACTCTGCTCTAATTGTGGAGGACATTTAGGTCATGTTTTTCAAGGGGAAAGGTTAACCCATAAAAATACCCGACACTGCGTAAACTCAATCTCCATGAATTTTATTAGTGCTGACGGTATGAATAAACCCGATTAAATATTCACTTCATCCTTACTCAAAGGTCTAGTCGTAGGAGATCAACATGAACTCAGTTGGCCGCCTGTTAAGCCGTCACCTTCAGAATTTACCGCCAGGTAAATTAACCTGGATAGGCTTACGCCCCGAACGAAAAATTGCTATGAACATTGTGGAAGAGGTTTTGGCTGTTAAAGATTTAGGCTTAGAAGGCGATCGTCGTTGCACCGGAACACCCGGCTCGGCACGCCAAGTTACTTTAATTAATCAGGAACACATTGATATAGTCGCAAGTTTATTGGGTATCGATTCAATTAACCCAAATTTGTTACGCCGAAATTTAGTGGTATCAGGCATTAACCTTTTAGCCCTTCGACACCAGCGTTTTAAAATAGGCGAAGCTGAGTTTGAAGCCAACGCCCATTGCCATCCCTGCTTACGAATGGAACAAGCATTAGGTCAAGGCGCTGTCGGCGCAATGTTAGGCCATGGTGGTATCTGCGCTAAAGTTATCACCGGTGGCACTATGTCTATTGGGGATGCGGTCATAAAAATTTAGTCGAAGCTATTCCCTTGCTGAAACCCACAACGGGGTATATCTTATTATAAATCACCATCAAACGTTTCTGGGGAAGCCCCTATGTGGCTAAGAATTGTAATCATTATGCTTAGTCTCTGCGTCACATCTCCGGTCGTGTCAAAAGAGAAACTTAAAGTTGCTTTTGGTAATGCACTCGCCCCTTGGGTTATTCCTGAGACTCATAATGGTATTATTATTGACCTTATCACCGAAGCTTTAGAGCCAGCGGGATATGAAATCATTCCCTTGTATTATCCTTATGCCCGCAGAATAAAATCATATAAGTCAGGTTTAGTTGATGCCACTTGTGACATGAACATTAATACAATTCAAAAAGAAGGTTTAGTTGGTTTCTTTACCGATGAAGCCTACACCTATGAGAACTTTGCTGTTTCTCTTAAAGAAAAAGGCTACCAATTCAAGCACCTTAATGAGCTAGGTAATTTACGCTTACTTTCATGGCAAGGTGCGATCGCTCATTTAGGCGATGAGTATGCGAAGATGGCATCGAACAACCCATACTACAGAGAGATCCATGACCAAGAATCGCAGGTTAAGATGCTTTTTCGAAAGCATATTGATGTCATACAGCTTGATAAACAAATTTTTAAGCATTATCGAGCGAAAATCGCTTTAAAAGGAAAGATCGATACCATGGTAAAAGTCGATCGATTTCCTCTATTTGGTAAAAGTCCAAATGGCTTCTTGTTTCGTAGTTCTAAAATTAGAAATAAGTTTAATCAGCAACTTAAACGCTTAAAAGAAAGCGGCCAATATGATGCTATCTTTGAGCGTTATTAAGCGCTAATTCCTATCAATATTATTGTTATGTCTTTTCATATTCCTTTGAATAGTACCGACCTAATATCATTGCCATGATGCCACCAAGCACCATGACAGACGACATAGCCAAACGTAGAGTGAATGCTTCGCTGGCAAATAACACCCCACCAGCCGCTGCAATGACCGGCACAAGCAATTGAAGAACAGCCGCCTGGACAGTGGAAAGCCCTCCTAGCGCCACATACCAAATGGCATAACCCACCCCAGAAGCAATACTGCCAGATAACACCGCCAATAAAATACCTTTGTGAGACAAAGAGGCATACTGAAACGTCACGGCCGTTAATATTAAAACGAGAGGTAAAGTTCGAAAGAAGTTATAAGCCGTATCGCTCATTGGGTTTATAGAAGCTTTGCCTGCAAACGTGTAAAAGCCCCACGCAACACCCGCAATACACATAAGGATAAAGCCCATTAGGGATGGCGTCGTTAAATCAGGTAAGACTAAATAAACAAACCCAGAAAAAGCAACGATTAAACCGAACCATTCAGAATAGTGAAGTTTATTTCCTAAAAACAACCCCACAACAATCATGGTTATCTGTACAGAGCCAAAGAGTATCAAAGCACCAACCCCAGTTTCTAAAGAAATGTATGCATATGAAAATGTAATGGCGTAAAGAAATAACATAATAGAAGCCTTCCAACTTCCTTTTGAAGTACTCCCTTTATGAGTAGGCGTCATTAGCAAAATTATCGCTAAAACAATAATCCCTGATAACAAACGAATAATAGTAAAACTTGCAGCATCTATCGCACCCTCGCCTAGCGCTAATCTGCATAGAATCGAATTGCCAGCAAAAGCCAAAAGCGCGAGAGTTGTACATAGAACTATTTTCATTGTTTACTCTTGGTTGTTCATGTCATGACGACGATAGGTTTCGCGGGTGTTGGGAAATTAACTAAGGCTATTCATCAACGGCACCAAGATTGATTGATATTTTTGTACTTCCAGTAAACTTGAATTTTACTTGGTCGTAAGAAGGAGGGCCAAAACTTCCTTTTGCATTATTCGAAAAACCGACAAATTCAGTCGGTATACCTAGAAACCCAGTATTTAATTTACCATTTTCATCTTCATCATAAAACACACTTATCGCATAGTCGCCATTTGATAAACCTGATAGACGAAACACGGTTTTCCCATTGGCATCGATGTTCTCATGAGCACTCACTATTGGCTCATTTAAATAGTTATCTGAAGAATTAAACAGTGAGAGAACGGCTTGGCCATGACTAGGTTTCGCACCACTCACTAACACCTCTATAGAGCCTTGCTCTTGACTCAGAGAAGGCACTGCCAGCACCCACAAAGCGATGAATAAAACGATGTATCTATTCATAAGGCATTCTTCGATGTAATTTGATTTATAAGAGTACGAAAAGCTAGATTTTTAATATACAGCAAGACCTGAATACTTGTAGAGCGTATAACTCAAGTTAACCCCCTCCTTATGGTAAATTCTTCCCGTGATTTATGAATTACAACGGTAAGATGCACAATTCTTTTTTGCACGATGCATGAACAATACCCTGCTTATCAACGAGCTCAATTTCATAATTTCGCGTTAATTTTTTCGTCGTCAATAAAGCTTTCCTAATACCGCTAAGTTCAAACTGACTAAGTTTGAAGCGCGCAAATAAGGTTGTTTTTCCCGGCCGTTTAAAATGAATTGTGGCCGTTCGATCAATCACCCGATATTGTCCACCCAGAATTTTGTACAACATTACACCATAAATCGGGTCTAAGGCACTGTATAAACCACCCCCCCACGTGATGCCCATATGGTTTCGGGTTTTCCAGTTACTGGGAATTTTAATGTGTACTTCATGAAAATCCGGTGCGACATAAGTAATACGAGCTCCGGTTCTTCGATAAGCAGGGAACAAATTCCCGCCCCATCGCCACAGGCGAGATTCAAGTGACTCAGTGCTTTTCTGAGACATAGAGATAAACGTTGCTCTGGCTATAGCTTTTATCATTGATCCCCCCTTCTTTATTGAATTTCTAAAATTATTTTACCCTTAGCACGCAAACTTCTGCTACGGTCATGGGCTTGGCTAGCCTGCTGAAGTGGGAAAACTTGGTCGATCACTGGCTTAACATTGCCAGCTGAAATTAACTTGGCGACTTCTTCAAGATCACTTCCCTCTGCTTTCACCATCACTACCTTCGCTTTTTTACACGCTTTGGAAAACATTGCATTGATACTTGTAATCACCATCGCTTTTAAGTTTTTTGGGCTTGGTATCGTTGAGACATACGTGCCACCCGGGTTCAATTTGGTTGAACATTTACTCAAATTATGGCGACCAATGGTATCGAAAATGATGTCGTATCGGCCTTCGCTTTTAAGGAAGTCATGTTGGTGATAATCAATCACCTTAGTCGCCCCTAAGTCGGTCACCAGGGCTGCATTCTTTTGGCTGCATACCGCGGTCACTTCTCCTCCGAGTGCGCTGGCAATTTGAACACCAAAGCTGCCGACACCTCCCGAAGCACCAATAATTAATACCTTACACCCTTTTTTCATACCCGCTTTTTCCACTAAGGCTTGCCATGCTGTAAGTGAGCATAAAGGGACGCCCGCCGCCTCAGTATAAGAAATTCCTTTTGGAATAAGGGTCATGCCTTTCGCCGATGCAACCACCTCTTCGGCGTATGTCGCGAGCCCTTCAGCAGGGTTTTTCATACCAAAGACTTTATCGCCTGATTTAAAACCTTTTACCTTTGCACCGACTTCTATAACCTCGCCGGCATAGTCACTACCGAGAATGAGTGGAAAAGAAGGCACTAAAAACTGCAACTGATATCGGCCGCTTCGAATCATCCAGTCTCGCGGATTTACGCTTGAAGCATAGTTTTTGATACGTATCTCGTTTGCTTTAAGTTTAGGCCTCGTTTGTTCGCCGTACTGCAACACACCGCTTTTGCCATACTTGGTTTGGAAAATAGCTTTCATTTTTTGATAACTCCTGTTTGTCTATATCATTATAGATGATTAGCACACTAGTTCGTTGACGAACCAATAACACAAAAAAATAGCTTAAGTATTAATAATTCTTTAAAGCCTTAGATAGTAAATAAGTAAATTGCTGCTGCTCATCTTCCGAAAACCCCTTATAAACTCGGCCATTCACATTCTCTGATAAGACTTTAAAGTCGTCTTTATGCGCTAAACTTTTAGGCGTAAGACGCACCAGCTTTACCCTTTGATCTTCTGTCGACGTGGTCTTTTCAACATAACCAAGGCGAATCAATTTATCAACCAGCTCCGTTGTGGATGACTTCTTTTTATTGATTCGTACCGACAGATCCTTTAGAGATAACGCTTTCTCACGATACAAGGTAATTAAAATAGCGCCATGTGACGGAGCCAGATCAACCAAGCCTAAACGCTTAAGCTCACTCGTGACATGTGCATAAGCCTGATCTCGTAATTGAGCTGCTAAAAAAACAATGCCGTTCGTTCTTGGTGTCATGAAATTCTATCTCTTCAAAAATAATCAATGCACTACTGATCAGATCAATAAAATTAATATTAGTTCGACAACGAACTAATTGCAAGATTTTTTATCCACAGACTTAATATTTCTTAGAAAGAAACCATCTTACTTGAACCTGTGAAGCCCTGTAGTACACAAAAAACTAACGATCATCAGTTAAAGGAATTACTTCTATATTAGTAGGGTGTTTATTGGGAATAATCTGGTTCAAATTGCTGATACCACATCAATGCAAACCCGTCTTGATTATCATCATCAACGAGAAATGCCCACTTCTCGTCGCTACTTGCAGGCGTCATCGCAAAGCCTTCAATGTTTCCACTTTTTGGTGCCTGGTACTCTTTGATTTGAGTAAATTTCCGCTCCCCATTTGATTCAATGGAAGATAAATCAGTGACTTCAATACGATTACCATCCGTATTATGCCAGATGTACAACAGACCACTGGAGCGATCAAACTCCAGCCCTGAACTTTCATCCCGAGAGGTTTTATAGGACCCGACATACTCAAAATCATTATTTGATGTGTTGAGATCGAACACATAGATCTTTCCACCATTTTGATGGGCAACAAACATTAGTCCTCTCATTCCATTTTTACTGGTATATCGGTGACCTTGTTTATCGACAAACTTTCTTGCTTGTAGCCATTCATCAGGAACGAATGCGATTCCTTCAGGCCCACTCCTAAACCTTGATGGCATGCTGTCTCCGATATCCCATTTCTTGACAGAAGAAACCTTGCTTAAATCCGAAACATCATACTGTATGATTTGCTCGGTTGATTCATCAATGATGTACACATAAGGATCACTGTAATTCGCTTGTGTAATCCCTTCAAAGTCGCGCCCTGAAAGCCATTTAGCACTGGCGGCGTGACTACCTTCAACCTTAAAGTTACCTTTTCCATCTTCAACGAGCGCCCAGAATTTTCCGGGAGAATTCACGCAAACCCATAGCGTTCGTGTAACAGGATTCCAATGGGAACCACTAAGATTATTACTGAAGTCACTGTCCAGATGCGTGAGTGATTTAGATTTCTGCCAAGCTTCACCCGGCCATAAATCAGCTGCTAGTAACGACATTGGAAATAGTGAAAGGGCAAGAAAGGTAAATGCTCTCAATACCTGATTCATTCGCTGTCTAGTCATCAGTTTAGAGGTACTGCCATTTTGGTTGCTCGAAAAAGGATCTGGAATTCGTCACTCAGGTGTTTAAATCGTGAAAGCATTCAGCTTGGGTTAAGTATAAACAAATTTCAGCCTGCATAAGAAGGCTGAAGTGTCTGTCTCGTAGATTTGCTAATGAGACTTAATTCGAGCAAGCACTAAATAACGTTCATCACCACCCGGTTTCAAAGCATCAAAAGGGTAGCAGGTCACAAGCATTAGATGTGCTTCAGTCATTTCGGTTTCATCTAACTGCGGGTTGATTTGAAAGTAGCGCTGATCAACCACGGCGCGTTCACTCACGGTATAGATAAAACGCTCAGTCGGATTTCTTAGCTCGATGGTATCACCGCTTTGAAGTTCTTTCAGAAAGCGAAAACTCGTATCTCTATGGCCACTGATAACTGAGATACCACGGGTACCGGGCTCGGCACTCGCTTCAGAATATCCGGGAGCAAAAGCCAATACTCGCCCACTGTCACCGCTCAGTATGATCTGACGAATACCTAAACGCGGCACCAGTAATTCAGCCATCGGCCAAGTATCCGCCCAAGGCCAGGGTCGTACATGACGCTCTCCTTCCAGCGTACGTTGCCATGCCCGTTCCAGTAATTGCTGTGCCAACCAGGCTTTCGCAAGTATCCTCCCGACACTACCCACCTGCCAAACACCACCGAGTACTGTGACGACCATTAATAGCGTGAGCAGGCGCGAGGCCATGACTTTCTCCTCTGTATTTTTTTCCCTTGTAAACGACGACGCGCTAACCAGAGTAAAAATGAGCCAAATAAAAGCTCAGAGCCTATTAACAATTTATACCCGGTATCGGTCGCAGTCTGAGCTAAACGTATCCCTTTACTTTTAGGGTTTGACTGATCAACCCAACCTTTGGGACGATTAGCCGGAATACGTGTGGTATTCAACAAACCACCACCTCGCACGGGTGTAATATCGACGGCCACCAAACTCGTAAACTGACTCACCTGATGATGTGAGACCGCCAGATCAATGACTTCATTTCGAATTGCCTGCTGGTTTTCTTTTCTATTCTCACCAGTTTGCTCTCGGTGCTGCCTCATCAAAGCCGTTATTTTTCGTCTCGCCCATTCAACCGCAACACCCTCATGCCTGTCAGGTGATTGCAGGGGTATTCTTAGTCGGGATGAAACACCACCAAGTTCGCCACTTAGTTCAGCAAAGTCAGGAAAAGTATTCATTTTGAAAGCGACATAAACCGGTTCACCCAAGTAAAGATCAGGCAAAAGTTGCGGCAAGACGACGGTAGAATAACTGTTGAGATCTAAGTTTAAGTTGGTAAGCGCAGGAGCCTCTAACTGTTGCAACAAATGACTTATCTTTTGGTCTACTTCATTTGGACGACTGACATAAGTGAACGTACCACGCCCTGCACGCGCCGCTTTTCGCATAAAATAACTGTTCGGAGCTGAGCCGATACCAACAGTGAACAAGCGACTGTTTCCAAGGTTATTTTGAATCTCTGAAAACAACTCTGCTTCATTACTCACCGCACCATCAGTAATAAATATAACCTGACGCAGGTGCTCAAAGTTATCCGACCCATTCAATGCCATTCGTAATGCCGGTCGCATATCCGTACCACCCTCTGCTTTCTGGTTCAGAACGCTTCGGCGGGCATCGCTCAGGTTGTCGGGTGTAGCTGGTCGATTCTGAGAAAACTGCTTTTTTGCCTGAGTATTAAAATAGATAACATTGAAATAGTCTTCTGGATTGAGCTGGCTGATGGCTTTAAGCACTGCTGAACGCGCTTGCTCAATGGACTCGCCTTGCATGCTGCCTGACACATCAAGTACCAATACCAGCTCTCGTGGCATCCCGGTGGTCATACCGGGTTCAGGTTGCGGCGGCATTACCATTAATAGCCCGTAGGACTCCCCTTCCAGATCTTCCCGTAAGACTCTAACCAAAGGTTCATCTGAAGGTTCAAGCTGCCAAGACAGAATAAAGTCCCGATTGGATGATTGAGCTAAACCGTCCAATTTAACCGTGTAATGCTCATCACTGAGTTGCTCAGTTTTAATGGCATGACTTGTACTGGATAAGGTTTCAATTGGAAAGCCTGCTTTGAGGTCAACAGAGATGGTAACGGGGTTACCTGGTGGTTCATTCATTTTTCTTATGACATCAACTGGCTCAACAAACGCTGAGTCAAGGCGTACTCTTGCGGGTGTGTATTTTGGCGTATTGACCATAGGAAAGCGCAAAGTGTAGCGATTTCTTTTAAAATCGAGTATTTGTTGGTATTCAAATTCAACCGTAATTTCCTCGTTTGGGCCGATATTGGCCACCGCAGTCGTAAATACATTTGTCCGGTTATGGCTAAGCAAGCTTGTTCTTTTTCCAGCGTCTCGCGCTTTTTGATAAATTCGCCGGGCGGATTTTTTTTCATGAATTTGTCCTTCGACCACCCTGTCACCGATGACCATGCGCAAGCGATCAACGGCGGCCTGTTCAGGTAAAGGAAACGTATAAATACCTTCAGACCAGAACTGTGAAGGGTTACGAAATGTCTGACGCACTTTGGCACGTAATATAGGCCCTGATACTGTCATTGAAATATCAGTGGCAAGTGTCGTGGCACTCATTGATTCCCCTTCATGAGTTGATGTTTCCTCAAGGCTTCTCACCCAGAGTGAACTGTAGGCTGGCTCTTCTGACGGCACCTCTGTTGCATGCTCTGATGTTATGCCAGCCAATACGGACTCCGATAAAATCCACAGTGCAAACAATAAGGCAAGCGTTGATACATCACTCACTGCAGATTTGATGCGCTGGTGTACGCGTATCGATGGAAGGGGCGCTATTTCTTCATCATGATCAATGCTGATATTCACGTAAGGTATTTGATGCTTCGTTAAATGTTTCATACGAACTCCAGAAATTGGAATTAAGAGCGACCACCAGCATAAAGCTGACGGCGACTCTTTTTTGTTAACCGCGCCTTTATTAACCTCCCAATGTTAAACGGGAAAGCTAATCCCCTTTTCGACGCTGTCGTTCATGTTCGCCGGTTGCCGGCGCAAGAAGCTGGGCTTGTATCTCAATATCTGCTGCATTGATATTGAAAGACGCGGGATCCGGATTGACTTTTCGTAAGCCAAAAGATCGTGAGAATGGCGCGACTAATTGCGGATCAAGCATCCAAAGTTTCAACAGTAAGTCTTCTTCAATCGCAATAAAGTATTTCACTGGTAAACCTCCCCAACACTCGCGATTGGCTGTACTTCAAACTCATGTAAACTCAGTTCGATCGAGACACGACGATCGAGCACATAGTTCCCAGCATCACTCGCTTCCACGACACTAACCTCAAGGTCACTTTCTACCAGTTCATCGCCTCCGGCATCCCTTATCCGACCCTGTGACTCCGCTTCACCAATAGCCTGTGTCGTGACTCGCTGCGCATCAATTCCTTGAGCCAACAATGCATCACGAATACCGTCAACTCGCGCCTGAGCCAAAGTGGCATTAAATTCAGCCGCGCCACGGTGATCTGTATAACCTTTCAACATGACATGTAAATCAGGGTGCGATTGAAGAAATTCCGACAAATTGTTCAAGCGCGCTTGAGCGTAAGCAGGTACCTCAAACTCTCCATTTCGAAAATAAACCTCATGCGCGTAGTGCTCTATCACGCCCTTTAAAACGGTATTTTTCTGTCCATCCTCACCGCTACCATCCTTCACCATCAGTTCAGCTAAACGGGCTGCCTGCAAGTCATTTGATTCACTAAGCTCTGAAACTTTTTGACGGGTTTTATTCAAGATAGAACGGTTTTTTCGTAGCTGGCTCTTACTCTGTTCAAGCGCCATTTCATGCTGGTCAAGTACAACCAAGCTCTGATCCAAAGCCGTATCCTTGTCCTGCCCCCAGCCGATTGAACCGCCTAAGGTTGCACCTAAAGCTGCTCCCGGAGGCCCGCCAATAACAGCTCCGAGTACTGAGCCAATTCCTAATCCCCAATACGTCCCACTATTGTCAGATTCATTTTGTAACGCGTCTTCGGTCGCATTTACTCCCTGAGTTAAGCTTAATGCCAGTACCGTTATAGCTAATTTATTTGCTTTCATCGTTTTAGTTTTCATCGCCCTATCCTCTTTGGTTTTTTCTTTCAGGTTTAGTCATTAGATTTTTGTCATTAGACCAGCAGCGCCACGTTCCTTCGTGATGACGCAACACCCAATGTGTTACGCTCCTTTTCTCCGCTGCTCGTCTGTGGATCTATTCAAACAATTTCAGGTATTCATGTAATGGAGTAGCCATGGAGGCGAATGGACGCAATCTGCAGAAGAGGGCCTGTTATGCAGAATCTGCAAAAGAAATGGAGATAAAATGGAGAAGCCGCTTATTAGCATTCATCGGTGCAAAACTACGTTATAGTAGCGCCTGCACACATAAAATAAGCTAGAGAACGAATAACGTAGGAAGCCCCTTAATGACCTACCGCATTGCCATCGTTGAAGATGACATTGATCAGCAACAAAATTATGCCGATGCCCTACAACGCAGAGGCTTCGAAACCCAGTGTTACACTTTCGTTGAGGAAGCTTTGCATGGCATAAGCAATGATCAGCCGGACTTAGTGTTATTAGATGTGGTATTGGGTGATGATTCGGATGGCGGCTTTACCATCTGTCGCAAGCTTCTTGATCGGGGAGATAATATTCCCATTATCTTTCTGACGGATCGTTCGGATGAAATCGACCAGGTTTTCGGTTTACGCTTAGGTGCTTGGGATTATCAAACCAAGCCTATTTCACTTGCGCTACTAGCTGAACGTATCAAAGGACTTTTGCGAATACATCAGGCGCGCAGCGCTGATACCAATAACGATAACAGCAACAACAAAAGCACAACTGCAAACCCAGATCTAGCCATTGATGAAGAAAAATCATTTGCCTCCTGGCATGGAAAAACACTCCCGCTGACACTCACAGAATTCAGGCTGCTAACGGCAATCATGAAGGCCGGCCCTGAAGGGATTGATTACAACGATTTATCTGAAAGCACCATGCAGCGAATGGTGACTAATGGCACAATCAACAGCCATATTAAGAATATCCGCAAAAAGTTTAATGAACTCGGTCCCGCATTCCAGTGCATTAGAAACAAACCGGGCTTTGGCTATCGCTGGGAAAAATCATAATGCCTACTTGGGTGAGATCATGATGTTCGTTTGGGAGAATCCATAGTGCCCCGATTCGGTATAAAGACCCAAATCACCTTGCTCAGTTTAGGGCTCTTATCCATCCCGCTGGTAGGACTAAGTTATTGGGAGGATATACGTAAAGCGACGCTCGACGCACAAGTTCGAATTCAGGAGATCGAAGCAAAAGCGATTGCCACCACCCTGCTCGCCACACAACAAAATATCCGCGAATTGCTTGCCGCAGATGAAGATAGCGAACTACAGAAACATGCCCTAAGTGCCCCCTCCATCAATCAGCCAATTCGTATGGATGGCCTTTTTGGTGATTGGCCAGTACAGGTCAATACGCCGCCACGCTTTAATCTTGACCACCCTGTCTGGCTCGCAGTTCCTGATGTACAAAACGAAACGGCTTTCTCACTTCGTCTGGCCCAGTCTTCACAGCACCTCTATGTCGCCATTGACGTACGAGATAATAAAGTAGTTTTCCGCAAAGACTCGCATTTACGCTTAGACTATAACGACCATATCCAGCTAACCTATCACGATGAGTCTGGCATGCTTCGAAGAGTTATTTTGCCCGCCGAAAAAGAGGGCGCACTAGCCAGCTATTACACCGACAGACAATGGCAGTATGGGCATGACATAGAACCAGCGAATTCATATAGAAAATCCAATGAAAAAATCGCCAGCCACAAAACCGGAGTTCAGGGTTATTGGCATAAAACCGCAGAAGGCTACACCGTTGAATTCCGATTACCTACTGCGCAACTCGATACCGTACAACCAAAAATTCATTTTGCCATCGTCGATGTTGATGACAACCCTGCTTACGGGCCACAAGCCATCGTTGCCAGTCTACCCAAAAGCTTGGAAGACAAACTTAATCCTGTGGCATTGCACGCACGCGAACTACAACGCGTCATCGACCAGTTAAAAAATACCTATGCCCGTTTATGGATTTACGATAGTCGTGGCCGGGAATGGGCCTTTGCCGAACGAGACCCTCAAGGAAACCAGCTGCCACAGAACGAGTTTACCCCTACTGCCTTTGACAGTCAGTGCGTCAAAGATGCGCTTCAAGGCAAAATAAAGCCTTTACGCCCGATGACTGACAATAACGGCAAATCAAACCGGCTACTTGTTTGCTACCCCATTATTGAAAAAGGTGAGACGCTTGGTGTGGTTGTTATTGATGAATCTACCAATCATATTTTAGCCCAAGAAGAAGCACGAATCAGCGTCATCGCAAGCAAGATTGGCAGCGCTATCATTCTATTGCTATTTGTATTACTTATTTATGCTTTCACCTTGGTTCGGCGTATATCCCGACTCAGTGAGGAAGCTGGAAAATCAATCGACCCACATGGAAGGATTGAACGTACGACAATCAAGGCCAGCCAACACTTTCCAGATGAGATCGGCGATCTATCCCGTAGTATCACCACGCTATTAGAAAAACAACATTCTTACATGAACTTCTTGGAGCGCATTCCTCAAACACTGAGACATGAGATCTCAAATCCACTCAACAAGCTACGAACCTCTTTAGAAAACCTATTGGACCATCAACCCGAACTTGCCGATGATACCTACATTCGTAAAATCGACTCGGGGATCGAACAGATCAGCCGAATCACACTACACCTGACCGAGGCTGCCAGTCTTGAAAGCGCCATTCAAGAAGAGCAACTAATGAAAATCGATCTGATCAAGTTTCTTGATGGTTACCTTTCAGCTTGGGGTGAGCAATTAGAGTGTTCTCAATGGGATAAATCCCCTGCGCTTATTCTAGGAGATAGCAGTCGTCTTGAGCAGCTATTCGATAAACTGCTCGATAATGCCATCAGTTTTTGCCCTGAAAACGGTAAAGTTCAGGTACATGTAGAACGCCACTCTGACAAGGTCACCGTAAACATTGAAAATGATGGCCCGGTACTTCCCACCGAGAGAGGTGTTGAATTATTTTCACCGATGGTATCAACACGCTCTAGCGGCTCAAGCATTCATCTTGGTTTAGGCTTACATATTGCCAAGCTAATCAGTGATCAGCATAAGTCAAAACTCAGCGGTAGAAACCGTGAAGATAACAGCGGGGTGATTTTTTCTATTGAATTTGAGTTGATTTGAGCTGGTTTGATTTAAGGAACAATACTCAATGCCTGATTGACAAAATATTTTATAAGTAGACCAATTATCAAATAAAATTATTCTTAATCAGTTCACACTGGGCGGAACCGTCCTTGGGTGCCACTCCCACCATTCTTGCTGCCCTTCTTCTGTATCCTCCTTTTTCTTCACCACATCCCAGGTCACGAAGTAATCAGGGTTTTCAATATCGATTTTATGATCGCTATTTTTAAAGTGACCTTTGGGAGCGACAAACCATGCTTCTAGCGATGGAGGTAAATGGAAATTTGGGGTCTCTTTATTAACGGAGCCATCTTGGTTTTTTATGCCCATTAGCTTCACTTTAATACCCTCTTCTGCATCTACTTCTATCACTGTACCCGCGTACTGGGCATCTTTAAGGGTATCGCCATTGGTACCGACATAAGTTAACCCGATGAGACAGGTTTTATTGATTAAATCTTGAAGCGTCATAACGAGTTCTTTCTATAAGAATTATTTAAATGCTATCCGAGACAGCTTAAAGCAAGGCAAGCCCTTCGAAAAAAAGCGCAACCTACTGGTGTAGGTGGGCATTCTTAACGAAGCACTTAAGCGGTATTAGTCACATCGGCTGATATCTATAGCTAGTGACCGTGACAAGCAGGCACAACACCCACTTGAGGCATATCAGCAAGACCCACATCACGAGCGTGCTCTTCAAAGCCTTTGTTCTTCCAAAAGAAAGCACCTGGCATTGTGGTTGGAATCACCAAGATATAAAACAAGCAACGACCGACCAATAAGCTGACTAACATAGCTGGCGCGACTATGGCGGCTATGGCCACGCCATATGCACTCTCACTTAGGAACAAAGCAACACTTGCCAACAATAATGCACTGATGGCCATTAAAGCATTACGCAGGCTGTAGCTCTTACCAAAAGTAGTTTGCTGTACATAATGGGCTGCGGCGCCTTCACCACTTTCGGTGTTCAGATAGTTAGCGTGCTTAATTAAACCCAAACCCTCGGCGATAAATCCAAACGCAGCAAGACCTGTTGTAATTTGCAATAACTGGCCAACGCTCTCCCCTGTTAATAGCAGTGTAGGAATAGCCAATAGAGCCACTACTAATGAGCCAAAGCTAAACAAAGTACCAAAGAAACTAGTGAAAACCTGACCGTGGTCCCAGAAAGGACGCGCTGGAATACGGTAAGAGCGGTACATCCAGTAAAGACCAATCAAACCAGTAGTAATGGCAAAGACCGCCGTACCATGCTGTACTGGCACAATTAAATCAGCGATAAAAGCGCCAGACTCGGTAGAAAGAAGCTCAAAATAATCTAAACCAAAAGCCAGCGTTTCTAGGCCTGTAAACACGGCAAGGCCAGTAAAGAACAAGGCCACCCCTAATGCTTCACGACTCACAGGAGAATAACGCAAGTTATTAAAACCACGGTAAAAGCGCATGGGTTTACCCAAGTGCATGGTAGACAAAAACAAGCCCACGGCCTGTAAACCCGCCAACACAGTTAGCAATGGCAAATAGATTATACTGTTTTTAACAGCCAGAAAACTTTCAATCCCTAACAAATTACCTAGGTATAAAAGAATAAAAGCCCCCATACTGGCTTGGGTAAACAAGGTAAAAATCACCAATGGATTTTCACGGCTTGATAAGCGCGCAAAATTCCATGATTTTGCTTTGCCTTCTTTTTCATCGACCACAGAACGGAACGTACCATCATCTTGCTTATGGTATTTAACTGGCATGCTATCGGTACGTGCCATTTCATTAGGCATGGTTTTAGTTTGCTGAAAACGAATATTAGGATTGGTAATAGACGGGTCAGGAAAACCCGGAATACTGGTTTTAATTTGTTCGCGGTTTTCCGGGGTGTTTTCGACGACACCAAAATTTAACGCGTTGCCTAAACAAGCCGATACACAGGCAGGCTTTAAACCCACCTCTAAACGGTCAACACACATATTACACTTAGAAACCTTGCCTTCCACCGGGTCTAATTGGGGGGCGTTGTATGGACATACCCAAGTGCAGTAGCCACAACCAAAACACGTTTCAGGGTCTTGCAATACCGCACCGTATTCAGCGTGTTTGGTATAAGCTTTGGTTGGACAACCTTTCATACACACAGGGTTGTCACAGTGATTACAAGCCATGGAAATATTCATTCGCTTGTAATCAGGGTACGAGCCCCCTTCTACATAGCCGACGGAACGAAACGCCAAATGAGCGGGATTATCATTTTTCTCAGAACAAGCCGCTTCGCAAGCGTGACAACCAATGCAGTTATCGGCCGTAAAGTGAAAGCCATGCTGCTTGTTACGGTTAGGGTTAGTGCCCACGCTTGGATTACCGTTGATTTCCATGGAGCGACCCACCGGTAATTCCACATCGGTAATGTTAAGCATGTCGATCTTAGTGCCATATCGGTTAGTATCGCATACCACTGAATCGTTTAATTTTGCGTAATCACGCTCGCCTGAGCGTTCATCAAAAATGGGACGCGGTGTTGAGTCGAGATCTGAATTATCGGTCCCCAAGGTATCTAGGTAATTACGGGCTGCAAACCATGGGTTGTAACGACGCAGTGTTTTTTGAAAACCAGACATATTATCTTCGCGTAAACCAATTTCCACGGCAGGCTTACCAGCACTTGGATTACCAGCCGCTTTTAAAGCATCGGGTTGACTAGAGATTACTTTATGGGCGCTGTTAAAGCCTTCGGTGTTTTGGGTGGCATCGTAAAATGGTACGGTTAACTGGGTAACGCTTGAGTCTTCAAATTCTGTAAATGGTTTATTCATGTTTCTTCCCCCTTTCCTAATATGAGCGTCGTTCGACGTTAAGTTGGCCAGCCATTTCTTGGTCTACGGCTTCAATACGAATAGAGCCTTGTTTAAAGGCGGGCTGACGGGAGTGAGGATCAAGTAAACCCAGAGACACGCGGTTAACACAATCATAAAAGTGAAATGGAATAAAGACTGCGTTGCGGGCGACCCTTTGTGTGGTTTGGACCATCACCACGGCATCACCACGACGACTAACAATGCGCACGTACGAGCCATGTTTAACGCTTAGTTCGGCCGCTGCATCTGGATTCATTTCCATGTACGGGGTAGGGCTGTATTTGTTTAGATTGCCTATCTTTCCGGTACGGGTACGGGTATGGAAATGCTCCACTACACGACCCGAGTTCATCCAAAATGGAAATTCGTCACAAGGGACTTCGTTATTATTCACGAACGGCAGTGGAATTAAATTGGCTTTACCATCTTTGGTTTGAAACTTCCCATCGCTGTATAAGCGCTGACTGCCTTTTACTGAGGCCTTTCCACTTTCACCTTGAGCGACTTCATCTGCCACGGAGTCATTCTCAGTGTAGGGCCATTGAATACCACAGGAATCTTCAATCTTTTGATGAGTCATTCCGGAGATATCCAGAGTACGACCCTCGCCTTTTGATAATTGCCTCATTTCGTTAAAGGCCCCTTCCGGGGTTTCAGGGAAATGAATTTTTTTACCATTTTCAAAGCGTTTGGCCAATTCTTTAAAAATCCAAAAATCAGATTTAGAATCACCAATAGGCTCTTGTACTTTGCGCACGATATTTATGCGGCGCTCGGTATTGGTAAAGCAACCTTCTTTTTCAGCCCAAACGGCTGCGGGTAAAAACATGTGCGCGTACTGAGTGGTTTCTACATCGGCGTAGGCATCTTGGATCACCAAGAAGTCTAATTTCTCTAGGGTTTTACGAATACGAGCGGTATTTGGCATGGAGGTCATAGGGTTGGTGGCCACTAGCCACAAGCCTTTAATTTGCCCAGTTTCAATGGCTGGAAAGATATCGGTTTCTGCCAGGCCGCGCTTTTTCGGAAAGAACTCTTCATCTATACCCCAGAAGTCGGCAATTTCTTTTCGATCCGCCGGGTTTTCTAAATAACGGTAGCCTGGTAACCCTGAACAAGATGACCATTCACGAGTGCCCATGGCATTGCACTGACCGGTAATGGAAAGTGATGTGCCGCCAGGTTTACCGATGTTGCCAGTAATAAGATTTAAGCTGTTAATACCCACTACGCCATCACTGCCATGAGTAGATTGGTTTATGCCCATAGTCCAGATAGACATCGCCGCACCTGCATTGGCATAAATTCGGGCCACATGACGAATGGTGTCTTCGTCTATGCCACAAATCTTTGAAGCGCTAACAGGGTCGTAATCCTTTACACATGCCTCAACTTCTTCAATGCCTTTGGTATGGGCATTAATGTAGCCACGGTCTTCTAAGCCTTCATCTAGAATGACGTACATCAAGCTGTTCATCAGTGCTAAATCAGTACCAGGAGTAACCGCTAAATGAATGTCTGCAAACTGGGCCAGCATGGTCACGCGAGGGTCTACCACAATTAGTGGAAACTTACGTTTTTCCATCGCTTCTTTTAAGCGCCAGTAAATAATAGGGTGTTGCTCAGGCAGGTTAGAGCCCCAAGCAATAAGGCAGTCAGTGTGCTCAAAGTCTTCATAACAACCAGGAGGGCCGTCAGATCCAAATGATCGCTTATAACCAGACACAGCCGATGCCATGCATAAGGTAGTGTTGCCATCGTAGTTATTTGAACCTATGCAACCACGAGCCAGTTTCCCCAGAGAGTAAAACTCTTCTGTTAATAACTGCCCAGTACTGACAATGGCAAAGCTGTCTTTACCATAGGTGTCTTGAATGCGTTTAATTTCGCTGCCCATACGATCAAGCGTGGTATCCCAATCACTTTTTACCCAAGGTTCAAAAGGCTTGTTACGCATCAGCGGTTTGTCACCACGACCAGCAACTTCAAATAATTCGTGTTCGAAGATACCTTTAATGCATAGTTTGCCTCGGTTTACATCTGCATTAGCATTCCCACGACTGGCAACGGCTTTGCCATCAATATCCAGGCCTACTTCAATGGAGCAACCAGTTGAGCAGTAACCACAAGTGGTGTATTTCCACTCATGGACTTTTTTATCGGCGATGCGAATAGGATTTTTTTCTTTACGTTTGAAAAATATGGACATGGATTAAGTTCCTGTCATCGTAGAAGTGCTTTAGGCATGAAAAATATTTATGTGCGTTAACAACATTGATTCAGCCCGCTCTCTTTCGTCTCAGAGCCCCCTTATTGTGCATTCACCCTCAAGATCTTTTAAAAAAGCCCCAATAGTGCGCATACTCATTAATAGGTAGGGTGCAAAACATGGTTTATATATTGCTATATAGTGTTTAAAGCAATTGTTAGACCAACTACTGAAATCATAGATAACAGAGGGATTTCGGAGTTTTATTTTGGCTAATTCACCAACAAATTGAGTGTTTTTAGGTATAAGGGAAACACCCATAGAGTGACCTAAAACTCATTTTACCGATGTCGAACAAGAGGGTTCGGTATAGCGTCTTACGCTGATTAAGAAATTTGTCTCGCTTTGCCGGAAGCACCCGCACGCAATGCTCGCTATTGGAAAAAAAAGGGGGGAGGGAGGGCGAATACGCCATAAAAAGCGCACTAAATTCAGATGCGGTTTAGGCACAAGAGCAGACAAGCACGCCAGAAAGTTCAGACGTACTATTTCTTATATATGCAAAGTATTAAGATTCTATAACCCTAAACAAAACGCCCCGCCCTAAAATCGTTAATCGCCTGATCAATTTCAGTACGGGTATTCATCACAAACGGGCCATATTGAGCGATCGGTTCTTTCAGAGGCTTTCCACTTAGAATCAACATTGATGCACCTTTATTTCCTGCTTTAAGCGTTAATGTATCGCCATCAGAATAAATGCCCATGTGCCCGAAGGTAAACCCTTCTTCACCTGATAGCTCGCCCTTCATTACATAAACAAGCGCTGAAAAGTCGGAATTAAACTGCAAATTAACTGCTTCATTTGCGCTTAAGCTGACATCGATCATCACCGGCTGTGTCGATAGTTCAGGCAAGACACCTTTTAAGGTTTGAACACCATCTACCCTGACGACACCAGCTATCACGGCGACTTTCCCACCTAGACTTAAGTCTGCGGAAGGAATCTCACTTGCTCTAATATCCAGATATGCCGCAGGCTTCATTTTTTCTTTAGCAGGTAAATTCAGCCAAAGTTGAAACCCGTGTAGTAAACCACTTTCTTGCTCAGGCATTTCCGAGTGGAGAATACCCTTACCTGCCGTCATCCATTGCACATCACCAGAACCAATCACACCTTCGTTGCCAAGATGATCTCTATGACGCATTCGCCCTGCCTTCATAAAGGTAATGGTTTCCATACCGCGATGAGGATGCTCTGGAAAACCACCAATATAATCAGCCGCTTCATCAGAGTTAATTTCATCTAACATCAAAAAAGGGTCTATCAAGGCATTGAATTGAGAGCCAGCGATTCGACGAATACGCACCCCATCACCATCACTAACCGCCCTACCCTGAATAATTCTCTTAAGCTTTCGCATGATATTTTCCTCTATGATGCGCAAGAGTGAAATCTTGCTCAGGCCCCAAAGGTATTACGCCAGTTGGGTTTATCGTTTTATGACTGGCGTAATAATGCGTCTTGATATGTTCAAAGCTAACCGTATCGGCAATACCTTCGACTTGGTATAAGTCTCTCAAGTAAGCACTGAGTGCAGGGTAATCAGCAATGCGCTGTTTATTACATTTGAAGTGCCCTACGTACACGGCATCAAAACGAATCAGGGTCGTAAATAAACGCCAGTCTGCTTCTGTGATGACACTACCCACCAAATAACGCTGCTTGCTTAATATGCCTTCTAACCAGTCTAACGAGTCAAACAATTCATAAAATGCTTGCTCGTAAGCTTCTTGTGTTGTGGCAAAGCCCGCTCTATAAACCCCATTATTCACAGTGTGATAAATACGGTTATTAAGTTGTTCGATGCCTTCCCTTTCTGCTTCAGGGTAATAATCTATTTTATTGCCCGTCAGTGCATTGAAAGAAGAATTAAACATCCGAATAATCTCTGATGACTCATTACTGACAATGGTTTTGGTCTTCTTATCCCACAATACTGGCACGGTAACTCTGCCTTCATAACCCTCATCGGCCTTCAAATATAGCTGATAAAGGAAATCTAAACCGTACTGATCCCCTTCAAGTTCCCAGCCATTTTCCAGCATAATGGGCTCAACCACCGTCACACCAATGTGCTCATCAAGACCTTTCAAAGTACGAAAAATCAGTGTCCGGTGTGCCCATGGACAAGCCAAAGAAACATAAAGCTGATAACGTCCAGATTCGGGAGGAAATTCTGCATCCGCTTCTTGGCTAATCCAACCCCGAAAGTGGCTATCTTGACGACGAAACTCGCCTCTGGATTCTTTTGTGTCATACCACTGATCGACCCATTTTCCGTTTTGCAATAAACCCATTTCAATTTCTCCCCAATAATTAACAGCGACTTTGTTTTAGGCTAATTTTTTATGCAGCTCTCTATCTAAGCTGATGCTGCCTGCTCCACGAAACGCCAGACCTACACTAATCGCTAACAAAGACAGTGCAAATTCATAGCCGTTATTGCTCATAAAGAGGCCGTGTTCTAAATGAACAGAAACAATGGCAACCATCATCGTCAGCGCCAACACAGCGCCAGCAGGTCGAACAAGTAGGCCAAGTATCAAAAATAAACCGCCGAAGAACTCTGCACTTCCGGCCATTAATGCTAATAAATAGCCGGGCTCTAAACCTATTGATGCCATCCAACCAGCCGTTCCTTCTAGACCGTAACCACCAAACCATGCAAACAGTTTCTGTGCACCATGTGCGGTAAAGATAACGCCTGCGGCTAATCTAAGCGCCAAAGCGTCTATACCGGTTGATGAATGAGTGATATTTTTGATAAGTGCCTTCATGATGTTACTCCAAGTTTTTCAGGTGTGTTTCAAGTTGATAGAGACAGTATATAGACCTGAAAAAATTGAATAAGGCTCTTTATCTGACTAGAATGTTCTAATAATTAGAACAATTGAGAAACTAAAGAATGTCAGTCAATCCGATCAATATAGAGATACTGGAAGTAATCGATGCCATAGATCGGCGCGGCAGCTTCGCTAAAGCAGCAGAAGAATTGAACAAAGCCACCTCTGCACTGTCATACGCGATTCAAAAGCTTGAAGAGCAATTAGGCATTACGGTATTTCAACGCGAAGGCCGGCGATCCGTACTCACACCTGCTGGGCAAGTTATTTTGTCTGACGGACGAGTCATTTTAAATGCAACCAAACACTTAGCGGAAAAAGCAAAGGAAATTGCAACTGGCTGGGAACCTAAATTGCGGATCGCACTCGAGTCCACCGTAAATCACAGTATTTTCTTCGAGGTTTTGAATACGTTTCTGCAGGAACATGAAAGCCTGGAGATAGACTTGAGTGAGTCGGTTTTAAATGGTGGCTGGGAAGCGCTGGAAAATGATCGCATAGATCTACTTGTTGGCGCACTAGGCCCTGCCCCTCAACAAAAAGGGTTTCGTGCCGTCAGTATTGAGAATTCAGAAATGATTCCGGTGATTTCAAAGCAACACCCCCAGGCACACCTTTTAAACCAACCCGATAAAATGAGAAATATATTGCCCAGCCTTCGCCGAATCGTGACACACGATACGGCTACCGCGAATATTACACGCAATGTGGGGTTAAGCGTGGGTAAGCGTATTCTGTATGTGCAAACAATGGATCAAAAGATCTACGCGCAACTAGCTGGCCTAGGCATAGGCCATTTACCCAAGCATAGAATCCAAGCTTATCTGGAGCGTGGAGAACTGCTTAAGCTGCCAGAGCTACAAGCAGCTCAAACCAATAATGATAATTTCATCGCTTGGAAAATCAGCCATAAAGGCAAAGCGCTTCAAACCTTATCCCAGCGGCTTATTAATGCTAAGTGGCTATAGTAAGCACTTACAGCTAACCTAATTTTTTTAGCACAAAGAGATTTAAAAATCATCGCTTACTAAAAGAAAGGTAGGCACAAGTTCTACCGTTGTTTTTGTTGAGCTTTGTACAGCTGGTAAATAAGATCCTGCTGGTAAAGTTTACTTATTTCCTTCTGGATAACAGGTATTAAGTTCCGATGCTTTGATTTATTCGAGAAGTGTACCCACCACTCTTTATTACTTAAGATAAATGGCTGCTCCCAATCACTGTAATTAACCCCTTGCATATCCAGTGCATTTTGCAAGCCTGACTGAGATCCGACAACAGCATCGACTCTGCCCAAATTTAACATTTTTACTGCCTGAGCATAATTTTCAACCGTGTATTTATTGAGATTGGTATCACGATCAAATCGCGCTCCAAAGCTTGCCCGCCTGATAACCGAGATGGCATCAAACTGATATAAATCCTCATATCGTCGAACTTTTTTATTTGCCGCAGAGAGAATAAGTACCTTAGAACGGGATATTTGAGCAACATAATTAACATAACCTGCCAGAGATTCATTCTTAAACAAAATGGCAAGATCCGTTTTACCATCCTTAAGACTCTCTAGCATTCGCGCATAGGGGTAGAACTGAATATTGAAAGTAATATCGAGCTCTTTCTCAAGTATTTTAAAGATTTCAACTACGACACCACGCTTAGATGCCGTTTCTGATGGATATGCAAAGGGAGGGAATGCTGGTAGACCAGCATTTAAAGACAAACTGCTACCAAAACTTAATGATGAACAAATGCTAAGTAATAGAATCACCACAAATTGACGAAGAAGGCTATATAGAGAAGTATTTTGAAGAGGGATAAAGCCCGTCATTCTGACATAAGCAGATCATTACTCATACTCACCCCCACAGCAATAAAATTATCGTTAAGTGCATTTTTTTAATTCTAACAAAGGTACCTTGAATTGTTGTAATTCAGAGCAAGCTGTTTCTTTGATACTACCAGATAAAGACCATATTTCCATTTATTGTTATCAGGATGCATTATGCTTTACAATTAATTCTTGCCATACTTTCTAGGTCGTTTAAAACGCCAAAAATCTGATTCTTCTTCTTTTTGAATGGTATAAGCTTCGTGCTTAAAGTATTTCTCTCTAAGGGATGATAACGCTTCGGGCAGCTCAGCTTCACTCATTGAAGCGACCAACTCACTACGTTCACTCATATAAGCAAGGCCATTTTCCCAACGCGCGTCTCGAACTTCATCTTTTTCTTGAAGGCTAACGATCTGATCTTCATCGAAACCTAGCTGTCGACGAATATCATTAATTTCAAGCTGCCGCTCTTCTGCGGGGAGCTGCTTCAGTGTTTGCTGCACAGAATCAAAGTTCAAAAATGCCTGGGACAACATGCCTTTATTTAACATAGCACCCTGCACACTGCCTTCTTGGTTTTCTGAAATCGCGATTTGAAGCTGATAGAGTTTCTCATCAATACTCATATCATAAGACTGATCTAACTTATGAATAACATTTTGCATCTTGGTTTTTTTCTGTGACAACTCAGCATGTTCTTCTGACCAAATTATGACTGCATCATCTCCAAACAGCTCACGACGTTTTTGCCATACAGCACCTTTTTGAGCAGCCATAGAAAGGTCAGCCAGCATAGCTTGATTGTCTTCCAGCCAGTCATTATAAACTTCTAATTTTTCAACAATACTCAGAATAGAAGCAGCATGCTGAGGAAATGCAGCACGAATAATTCGTATAAATTGTTCAGCGCCATTGAGTGCATTCTGGTTTATCAGGTAATACTTTACTTTGATTAAACTGGCCTGAATATTGAGCTCTTGAATACGCGCCCCATAAGTTGCCCGTAGTTTTGATATTAGCTCCGCTTCAAACTTTTCATTCTCACTTAAAGATTTGCCCGGAACAGAAGCGGTATCAGGCTTAGCTTGAGAAGAAGGGAGCTGATCTGTATTGGCTGAAAAGGTAGCGTTTATTGATTGACTTGATCCAGCGTTACTGACTTCTAATGACTTTTTTGAAACCAACGCCACTGCGATAAGGCCTGCCACAACAAATAAAGTAAGGTACAACATCCACTTTTTCATAGTTATATTTTTCAGTAATGAGACATATTATTAGAGATGACATAAAACAACCCATTTGATAAACAAATGGGTTGTCAGGTTGCTTACAAACTCATACTGGATGATTTGCAAGCCTCAATAACTTACAGCACAAAGTGCTTTAGTTATTAAGCGTTATAGTAACGGCTGAAGATGCGGCCATACTAAGTCAGCTAACTTTTGTGAGCCACTTGTAGTAGGGTGAATACCGTCTAATATAATGTCGCTATCATTGATAACAGAACGTGGATCGATAAATGTACAGTTTGCATTACTGTTAGCACACGCTTGAGATAAACGCATATCACCGTAAGCCACTGCTTCTTCTACATCATCCAACCATAATAGTGCATTCTTAGGGTTGTAATAGCCCAAGAAAATAACATTATCAACATTGCTTGCATCAATGTTATTCAATAGGTCTACTGTATCAATATATAAATCATCGATCAGATTCTTACATGAAGAGCTTAAACCCCACCACTGATACCATTCAGTTTTACAGTTATACCAATCAAACATAGTGATTATAGGTATTAAAATATCATTACCCGCTGCATCCATTACAACAGTCTCGATATTTGGGTTATCACTCTTAGCAATTTCAAACTGAGTCGCAATATCAGTAGCAAAAATGCCGCCTGTTACTTCAGCACCAGAAATAGTGTAGCGACGGAACGTTTCGCCCGCATAGCCTTCAAGAATGTCTTGTAATTTACCTGACAAGGCAAAAATAGAGTCTCCGATAGTAACAACTTGGTTGTTATCTGCATCAGTAACACGGTCATTACTGGCAAGACTGCCAATACCGCCACAACCAGTTAAACCAGCTGATATTAATAATAGAGCAAGAATTTTTTTCATTTTAAGGCCTTTTATTGTTTTAATGGTTATTAAACAACATTAACAGCGTTCGTTAATGGTTGTAACTCAACATTAACACTTGGCAATACTACTAAGCGTGACACAGGTCTCATTAAACAACTGAGATTGTAAAGCATTATAAAATCCAAACTTAATAGCTTGTATTTTCTGATGGTTTTTAATAACAGGTAATTTAAAATGCGTCATCAAGTTACAAAAAGCATATAAGAATATTATTTAAATACTTACCAGACTAACCAAACAAACTAGACTCCCGAAAAAAAAGCTTTTATTCTCCCGAACACAACACCAAGAACAGCTCTCTATGAAAACACTCTGAAAGCGCTTGTATACAAAAAATCTGGAACCAAAATGAATAATAAGGATATATATAGCAAGACTTTAAAAGGTGTTAGCTGGTCATTACTTTGCCTATTACTCTCAATAACGACACCTAGCCAAGCAAACAAAATTGCGGGTATCGAACTTAAAGAAAGCATAAAACTTGGTGAAGCCAAGCTACTTTTAAATGGCGCAGGACAAAGAACTAAATACTTTATCGACCTATACATTGCTGCGCTCTACTTAACAGATAAAACTCAAGATGCTCAGACCATTATCGATGCTGATAAAGTCATGCTCATCCAGATACATGTGATTTCTAACCTGATTACCAGTGAGAACCTAAGCAGAGGTACCGCCGAAGGCTTTAGCAAATCCACCGGAAATAATACTAAAGCAATCCAAAGCCAAATTGATGATTTCCTAGATGCATTCAAAGAACCCATCACTCTTGGTGATATATTTGAAATTGTTTATCAGCCAGGCATTGGTGTAACGATCGTCAAGAATCGTCATATCACTAAGCGCATATCTGCTGACATGGCATTCAAGCGCGCATTATTTGGAATTTGGCTATCTGATAAACCCGCTCAAACTTCGCTTAAGAACAGCATGTTGGGAAAAAACAAACTACATCCCACAATTAACCGAGAGGGTTTTTAGAAAATCTTTTATCAGGTCAAGCTCAAGGTGCTTATCGCTGATTTTACAGTCATATGAAATAAATAAAATAATACTTCCGGCTTTAACAAATGATTTCCAGTAGTAACGTTCCTCTAATTCAAATTCAAGAACCAGCCCTGAGAAGTCACCTAAATTAATCGTATCAACCGAAACACCTTTATCTGTATATTCTGAAGCATAAATACGCAAGTCAGAATCTTTCACTGTGATTTCGTTCATCATTGAACTTACTTCGACGGCACCCACGCCTTCTTGAGAAAATAAATTTTCAACGTCTGAACTATGGTGGCCTTGCCAATTTTGTGGAAGGTTAACAAGCCAATAAGGACCTTGATACTCAATCATTTTTTGCCCCTCCTTTTTAGTAGCTACTAATAAAGAAACATCAACGAAATAGTTTAGTAAAAAGCTGACATCTATTGATTATAGTCCATAGACTGATTAACTGCTTTTTAGGCCTTCAATAATGGAATATAAAATAAATTAGGCTCTGGCCCTCAGGGCAAGCTTACTCCCCCCTTCAACCCAAAATTATGCATTTAGTCATTCATTAACTTTTATTGTTTTTCTATTAATATAAACTATCTTCATAAAGAAGCTGAACACTTCATCGACAAAGGTATAACTTTTTCTGAATACAGCCTCCCCGCTAGGAGAAACTTCAACCTTTAAGCCGCCTATACTCAACATCACTAAAATTAGCCTATACGCTAATTTGACAGTATTTTAATCCGTATTTTTTTCAAAATGGCACAGTGGAATCACCAGTGATACAAGAAACAGACATATACCCACACTTTAACCAACATTTATTACTTGAAAGTCCAGCATGCCCTCTAGCCTAAATACACAGAAATCAGAGCGTTTATTTATTCTACCTCTGTTTATCATTGCTTTTCTGGTTCAGGCGGACCATTTAGTCATGGTGCCTTTGAGCACGGTAGTTGCTCAGGACACCGGCATATCGATGACGAATACGGGCCTGCTGATTTCAATCTATCCTATTGCTGCAGCGATATCTGCTTTTCTGTTTGCTCCTTTTTCTGACCGAATTGGGCGAAAGAAAATGCTCATATTCCTGATCATCGGATTTTGTCTTGCTTCTTTAGGCTGCGCCCTCTCCTACTCTGCTGAGAGCATCTTTTTATTTCGAATATTATCAGGTGTATTTGGTGGCATAATTATGCCCAACGCCTTAGCTTTTGTAAGCGATGCATTTGAAGGCAAACAGAAGATAAAAGCACTCTCCACACTGACCTTGTCTTTTCCCATCGCTTCGGTACTCGGCGTACCGTTAGGCGCTTGGGTGGGCGACATATTTTCCTGGCGAGCCCCCTTCATATTTATCGCAGTGCTGGGCCTATTGTGTGGTTTATCCATACTCAAACTACAAACGATTCATGGCACTAAAGATAAAAATATTCTTCAGCAATACCATGAATTCGTATCACTCTGGTATGACAAAAAAATGCGCTCGATGTTTGCGATTCAATTCCTGATGCTCATTGGTTTATTCGGGTTTGTACCTCAAATTAGTGTCTGGCTTACATTGAATTTTCACATGAGCACCACTGAGATTGGCATTTGTTATATGCAAGGCGGCATCGGCGCAATCATCGGTAATATGACTGCCCGGCACTTCCTTCAAAAAGGTCACGACACCAGTCTGGTGAGTATTGGTTCATTCATCATGGCAGTCTCGATATTACTTATTACGATGGAACTACTTGGGCCAGCCTTAATCGGTTTAGGTTTTGCTTTGACGATGTATGGCGGCTCTCTCAGAATGCCTGCCTATCAGGTTATGCTCAGTAATTTAACCTCGGTTAAGTTACGAGGGCGATTGTTATCGATGAGCATGATCGTGGCGAATATTTCCATGGGTCTTGGCGGACTATGGAGCCTTCCTCTTTTATCCATTGAGTCAGGCCGGTTAATCGGCATGGAGCCAATAGGTTGGATAAGCTGTATTACGCTCTGTTTTATTCCGGTTTTAATTTATAGAACCCAGAAAATAGACAAGGCACTCTGAAAAGCACGTCAGTGAAGCTCGCCATTCACCTCAATTTTTGTTGAGCCTTCAATTTGCTCTATCGCATTTGAGCCTAATAATTGTGCGGGAGTTTGATATCCCGTTTTCACCGCATTTTCCAATACGTGTTTAATCCCAAAAACGGCACCAAGATAAGTAAGCCTGTAGCCTGAAGCTGTTTCTAGTTTGGCCTGAATAACATCGCCTTTAGCATTGCTCACCTCACCTAGAAAATAAACAGGCGTTTCTTCTAGCACAAAGTCACTTGGCCCTTTTACTGTTAAATCAATTACCTTATTGATCCACCCTTGAACTCGCTTAATGCGTATAAGCGGCTTTAGCTTTGAAATTGCTTGCATCATCAAGACTTCAATTCGGCTCAGCGTCGCATATACCTCTATATTTGGAATATTTGTTGAGAAATATGCGCTAGATATATCTCCCCAGGCAATCGTCATTGCAAGGGTTTCTCCTAAACCAACATCAATTTTTTTAGTCTTTGCAGCACTCTCAATCAATTCACCGTTTTTTCTTGCCCAAAAAGGCTGCTCACCCAATTGTTCAATCATTTCTTTGGTTGAGCCCGGCGACATATGACTCGTCCCTTGCATCATGATAGTTAGGTGCGTGGCATCGGGCATTCGTTCTTTAAGTATATTTGCAATGCAGTCTGTAGGAATCACATCGTAGCCAAGACCAATACCCACAGTAATACCTGCCTCTTTGGCTGCTTGATCATATTTTTGAAGTGACTCTAAAAGAGGAACCTCTCCCACTAAAGAAAGGTTATGAACGCCTAACTTGAGGCAAGCGCTTAGTATAGGTTCACAAGTCTGTGTAAATGGGCCTGCGGCATTGAAAATCATGAAGCAGTCGGTGAGTGCAGATTCAATCTGCTTCGAATCAGCCAAATCAAAAACACGAAATTCGAAGCCAAATTCTTCTGCAAGCTGGCGCACCTTTGACTCAGAACGACCAGCTAATATCGGTTTTAAGCCTTGACGGTGACACTCTCTGGCGATTAATTTTCCCGAATAACCCGTACAACCGTAAAGCATCCAATTTTGATGAGCCACCAAGCATTCTCCTTAACGATACAAAACATGAATATTATTCTTATTTTAAGTTGCATTCAATGCATGTCTAATTCACAACTTATTAAAATGCCGATTAACAAACGCTAAGAAGATACTAATTACTCTTTAGAACTTAATAGATGAACACTATCAAAACACTGATTACCACATCAATGAACTGCGAACACCAAACTGAAAACAAATACCAATATATTTAATATTTTAGACCATCACATCTTTGAATAACTTAAAAGGTATTGTAAATTGACTCCACCTTAAATTTACAATTTCCTAACACGGCTAAAATACATAACAACTTCAATAAACGATATGCCTATAGAGTGTTAATTTGCTTCCGATAACCAAGTTTTTGCCACAAGTGTCAGACTCACTGTCACTTAATAACAACCTTGTATTACAAGCAGAACCGGGTGCAGGTAAGTCAACTGCGCTACCATTAAGCTTGATCAATGCTAATTGGTTAGCCAACAAGAAAATTGTGATGCTTGAACCTAGGCGAGTGGCAGCTAAAACAATCGCTTATTATTTGGCAAAGCAATTGGGGGAAAAAGTTGGTGAGAGGATAGGCTATCAAGTAAAAAATGACCGAAGGATATCTGAAAGTACCGTTTTAGAAATAGTAACCGAAGGTATTCTAACAAGGCGACTTCAAAGCGACCCCGAATTAAGCGATGTCGCCCTGATCATTTTTGATGAATTCCATGAGAGGTCTATTCATTCAGATTTAGCCTTGATGTTAGCGCTGGAAGTTCAGCAGACGATACGTGAAGACTTAAAATTACTTGTCATGTCAGCCACGATAGATACCAATGCAATCTCTATTTATTTGGGTAATGCCCCTGTCATCAAGTGCCCAGGTCGTGCTTTCCCAGTCAGTGTCAACTATATAAATAGCGATAATAGTCATCTCAGCCTGAAGGTATTAAGAGCATTAAGATCAGTACTTTCGACTAAAACGGAAGGCGATGTGCTTGTATTCCTACCCGGCCAAGCCGACATAAAAAGGTGTATTACTGAGGCAGAAAGTGCATTTCAAAATGAAAAGAACTTAGTTTTTCTCCCGCTATACGGAGGTCTATCCATCGATCAGCAAGAGCAAGCCTTGGTACCGAGTCCATCCGGTCAGCAGCGTATCGTATTTACCACTAATATTGCAGAAACCAGCTTAACCATAGAAGGCATAACCTGTGTCATAGATAGTGGCTTAGAGAAAGTGTCGGTCTATGACCCTTTGAGCTGCATGACCCGTCTAGAAACGACTTATATATCCAAAGCTTCAGCAGATCAGCGCAAAGGCCGCGCCGGACGATTACAAAAGGGCTCGTGCATTCGTTTATGGAGCGAATCCAAGCAACACTCTCTCAAAGACTTTCAAGGCGAAGAGGTTCTATCTGCTGACTTGGCAAATCTAATACTCGATTTGCTCGCCTGGGGTTTAACTGACTATCAGGCAATAAACTGGCTAACCCCTCCACCCTCTGCCCATTTTGAATCCGCTAAACAGCTATTAACATCCTTAGGCCTAATAAGTGATGGAGTAGTGAGTGACGGTTTAATGAATGAACCGGGTAAGATCACGCCACTAGGTACTCAAGCGGCTAAACTAGGCTTACACCCCAGATTAGCCGCTATGTTATTACGAGCACACAGCCCTTTTGAAAAAGAAATGGCTTGTGAACTTTCGGCACTGCTTTCAGAGATTGATATTTTTTACCAGCGACGAGGTGTCGACATTATTGAGCGCTTGATTGCGCTACAAGATTATAAAACGCAGAAAAAAACTGCGCTTCAATCCTGGCCCTTAAAAGGCGCAATAGCTGAACAGGTCCTAAGCACGACAAGATCCTTAAAAAGCAGTTTAAAAATCCCTTCTAAAGCGACCATTTATTCGCTTACTGATTTACAAGATCATATTGGGAAACTTCTTTTACTCGCTTACCCTGACCGCCTGGCTAAAAGACGCTCAACAAACTGCGGTCGCTACCAACTCGCTAATGGTAAAGGTGTACAGTTGTTTGACGATGACCCGCTATTTGGCTCGGACTGGCTAGTCATTAGCGACTGTAATGCACAAAAAAAAGAAGGTCATATTTTTAGCGCATCAGCCATTACATTTGAAGCTATAAATGAATGCCTAGGACATCTAATTACAGATAAAGATGAATACCGACTTGATGATAAAAAACATAGCATTATTGGCCGAAAGATTTCCAAGTATCAATCGATAACTCTAAAATCCCAAGCTCTCACGAATATTCCAGCTGAAGAGTTTCACAAGTGCCTAAACAGCCTTCTAAAATCTGAAGGCCTTAAAATACTTAATTGGTCAACAAAATGTGAAGATTGGTTAGCAAGAGCGACATGGCTAGGAGAAGTTACTGATAGGTTGCCCAAGCTAACCCCAGACTCATTGATTCAAAGTGCCGACCAATGGTTGCTCCCTTATATAACAAACGTAAATAGTTTAGCTCAACTCAAACAAGTCAATGTGTTCGAGCTTATCAAAGGTTCCTTAACGTGGGATGAGCAACAACTATTGGAAAGGGAAGCACCTTTGGTCTATGTCACACCTAGTAATAAAAAAATTCCTATCGTTTACGATAAAAACCAAGGACCAACCGTATCTGTACGCCTGCAAGAAATGTTTGGCGAAATTGAATCACCAAAGATCGGTGGTAATACTGTCCCGCTTAGATTCGAGTTGCTTTCGCCAGCGCAAAGACCCATTCAAACCACCAGTGATTTAGCTAACTTTTGGAATACCTCCTATTTCGATGTCGCCAAAGATATGCG
>CAJWBJ010000029.1 GCA_913020495.1 uncultured Oleiphilus sp. | reverse complement strand
CTTTCTGATAAGAAGAAACTCATTGCACATCTCGTTGAAGAGAGTAAACAAGCGATAACGGTGGATGGCGCCCAAGCCATTGTTCTTGGTTGTACCGGGATGCTAGATGTCGTTGAAACGGTGGCAAATGAATTGAAGAAAGCGGGCTTGCCTGCGCCAGTCATTGATCCTACCTTTGCTGCTGTCTGCTCGCTTCAGTCTCTTATACGATGTGGATTATCGCAAAGTCGTTTGACCTACTATAAATCGGATGCAAAACTTGTAACGGATCCGAGCCAGTGCTCTATGTAATTTGAGGTTATGGTTTGAAAAGCCCAGAGTACTATTCTGGGCTTTTAGTTTTAAACCTAAAGTTTGTAACTTACCTCAACCATTAGGTTTCGACTTGGTTTGGGAAAGTCTGAGGCGACTGTTCCTTGTGGCGCAGCATCCACATACTTCTTATTAAATAGATTGTAAATAGAGGCTTTAATACTAACGTCCTCACTAGTATTTTGAAGGTTAAGAGCAATATCAACCGTAGTATGGTCAGATACCTCTGAACGATTATCCCCCGCAGCGCGCTTGAGTTTTCCTACATGTGAAAGGCCCACATAACTACTTAGGCGCTTTGAATGGCGATAATTGTAAGCGGCATTGGCTTTATGCATAGGAATTTCAGCGACACGCAGTTTACTTTGCTTATCTACGGCATATTGATAGGTGTAATTAAAGCTGATATTCGATCCAGTTCGAAGCCGTGAGTTTAGCTCCATTTCAAGACCATTTACTTCCAGCTTTCCTACATTGTTAGCAACAATGTTTTTGAAATCAATTAGGTCAGAAATATTATTTCTAAAGCCAGTTAGTCGCATATTGGTACGTTTATTAATTTTACCATTCAGGCTTAGCTCATAAGTTTCAATTTCTTCTGGTTCTAAGTTCGGGTTGCCTAAAGCTCCAGGGTTATTGGCATTATATAGCTCGCCAAAATTAGGCGCTCTAAAAGCGGAACCATAGGTGGCGACTAAGTTATAACCTTTAGTAAATTCCCAGCTAAGGCTTGATCTGGGGTTTAAAGATCCGCCGAAGTCACTATAGCGGTCATAACGAGCGCCAATGATTAACCTTAAATCTTTTCGCATATCCCAAATATCTTGTAAAAATGCAGCTTGAATGTCTCGATTTTGGCGTCCGATCCACGGCCATCTATCGTAAATATTTTGAAATCCTCCCGGTAATGGCGCACCAGTTGTGGGGTCAAAGTTAGCTTCAAAGCCAACATCAAACTGTGTTTGGTGTTCTGCCATAAGGCCAAAGAGTAATTTATGTTGATATATAGTGTATTCAAATTGGAGTTCTGCACCTGTTGACTCGATGGTGATAGGAGAGCTTCCTAATAAACCGTCTGGAAATCCCCCTCCCGGGGGAAAGCCTTCTGGGTGTACTTCCCAGAAATTTTTTGTTTTAAAGTTGTTGTAATATATTTTGCTATTGATTTGTATTGCTTCGGATAGGGCTCTTTCATAACCAAGTTCAAGAAAATACTCAACGTAGTCTTGCTCA
The DNA here is from genome assembly GCA_913020495.1 of uncultured Oleiphilus sp. GTDB lineage: Bacteria > Pseudomonadota > Gammaproteobacteria > Pseudomonadales > Oleiphilaceae > PZPK01. The sequence continues at coordinate 38,280 of CAJWBJ010000029.1, read as the reverse complement.
GACTCATCATTTAAGGCGTTACCAAAACCGATATAAGGGCCACTATTTCGTTTAAGGTATTTCCCTTGAAATGTATAATTGGAGACGTTCAAATTGAAACTTAAGTCATAGCGTTTATTCCAGTCATATGACTCTCCCGAGTTACCCCAAAAGTCAGACTCAACTTTTTCTTTGTTTCCATCCGTATCGAAAAAACTGGCATTCAGTGCATAATCAATATTACCGACTGTTCTGCCTGTTTGGATATTAACTTTATTGGTCTCATTGTCGCCGATACCAAGCGTTACTTTTGTGCCATTAATATCTGTTGCTTGGTTGGTGATGATGTTGATGACAGCAACGAAAGCATTTGCCCCATAAAGTGCAGAACCCGGACCTCTTACAATTTCAACACGTTTAATCTCATCAACCATAAAATTATTGTGAGCCCACGTAGCGCCGCCATTAACTAAATTGTTATTGATTGAATGGCCGTTAATTAGAAATAAAACTTTTTCACTGAAATCTGTTTTTACACCACGAACTTCCACAACAGGTAGTCCGACATTATTAATGTTAATGCCAAGCCCAGGTATGCGTTTTAAGGCATCCATCAAATTACGGGCACCCATATTTTTCATATCGGCCGCAGTAATAACCGATACTGTAGCGCCGCTTTTCCTAATACTTTCAAGTGTTTTGGTGGCCGTTGAAACATAGGTCTCTTCTTGCAGCCAGAGAATTTCTTCCTGAAGGGCTGTGAATGACGGATTTTCAGATGTTGTTTCTGTGGCAATAGAGGCTTGTGTGCTGGCTAAAAGAGACAGAAACAGTAAGCTTCTACTGCTACCTTTCACGCCAAAATTGAGAATACTACGCATTTGAAACCTCTTATTATAATTAGGGAGTGCCGGTTGATATTTTTATCTCGCTACAAGTGTAGTCAAAAGTAGAGAAATAGTGAGAAAGGGAGGATATAATCAGTCTCAATATTTTATTACACCATCTTTATTCAGGCCGATTCATGTCACAAACGAATATCCCCCAACAAATGCAGCAAGTTTTCGATGAATCTGATTGTTTATATTCTTTAGATGAACTTCAAAAAGCCGTTGCTGAAATAGGGCGTGAAATCAGTGATGAGTTAGCCGATAAAAACCCTATTTTGTTATCCATCATGAATGGTGGTTTGGTGTTTAGCGGGCAGTTGATGCCGCATTTAAACTTCCCCTTACAGCTCGATTACCTACATGCTACGCGTTATCGTGCTGAAACAAGTGGTGGTGACCTGGATTGGTTAGTTGAGCCTAGTATCGAGATGACTAACAGAATTGTTGTCATTCTGGATGACATACTCGATGAAGGGCATACCCTGAAAGCCATTATTGACTATTGTGAAGCCCAAGGTGCTGAGCGTGTTTATACGGCTGTGTTACTAGATAAACAGCATGACCGTAAAGCGTTTAAAGGTTTCAAGGCAGACTTTGAAGGCTTAATAGTTGAAGACCGTTTTGTTTTTGGTTTTGGTATGGATTATCAGGGTTATTGGCGCAATGCAGCCGGAATTTATGCGGTAAAGGGTTTATAGCGGGTGTGGTCAAAACAAGGTGCAATGGTTTGGCGTCGTTTTAGGCGAGTGCCTGAAAATGCTCTACCCCGAGACCGAAGAGCTTGGGTTTTAGATGCGGGTTCATTAACCAAACGCTTAATCAAAGCCTCGCAGGGAGACTTTTCGGTCCGTGTTACTTTTCAGGGGTGGGCTTATCCGTCTCGTGATGAAAGGAAAGTACTCAATGTTCCGACACGGCAAAAAGCTTTGGTTCGAGAAGTTGAATTACTATGTGTTGGTAAGGTTTGGGTTACAGCGCGGAGTGTTATTCCCAATTCGACCTTATCAGGCGCTGAAAAGCAGCTACAATTTATGGGGAATCGGCCTTTAGGTGCCTTTTTGTTTAAATCAAAAACCATGAAACGAAAACCCATTGAAATTGCCATGCCCAAAGCTCAGAGTTTGAAAGGCGTATATGGCCGGCGCTCAGTATTTTTGTTACATAATAAACCCCTGCTAGTGAGTGAGTTGTTTATGCCACGGGTATTTGAAGATTAACTTGTTTAGTGTTGAATGGCACTTACTTAAGAGTAAAACTAATGCTAGTTCAACTGCTTAGCCGTGTAGGTCGGAATTTATTCCGACACGATACTACGCTAGTAGTGATCGCCTTAGCTACCATTAATAGTGGTTTATAAAGTATGTTGTGAAATTTGCAACATTTGTCGGAATGAGTTCCGACCTACATAAAATATAACATACTGAATCATTTAGTTTTTTGTTTTTAAGTAAGTGCCATTCAGTTCAGTGTTAATTCCTAATGGATATAAAGAGAGAATATCAGTGATAAAAAGTCTTACTTCTAATGTAAATAATTACGTGAAACTTGCGCGCATTGATAAACCCATCGGTATTTTTTTGGTCTTATGGCCTACGCTCTGGGCTTTGTGGTTAGCGGCTGAAGGTGTACCTTCTTTAGATGTTTTGGCTATTTTTGTCGCGGGTTGTGTGCTGATGCGTTCTGCAGGCTGTGTGATTAATGACTTTGCTGACCGAAATATTGATGGTGACGTTGAGCGGACTAAAGACCGTCCTTTGGTAACAGGAAAAATAAGCCCTAAAAATGCGCTAATCTTTTTTGCGTCACTTTGTCTGATTGCTTTTTTACTGGTGTTACAGACGAATGAACTCACCATCTATCTATCATTTGGTGCCCTAGCCTTAGCAGCTGCATATCCTTTTATGAAGCGCTACACTTATTTACCACAAGTGGTCTTGGGAGCCGCTTTTGCCTGGGCTGTTCCCATGGCTTATGCTGCTCAAACCAATGAACTGCCTTCGGTAATCTGGTTAATTTATACCGCGACTGTATTATGGACCGTTGCTTATGACACGATGTATGCCATGGTCGACCGAGAAGATGATTTGAAAATTGGCGTGAAATCGACGGCTATTTTATTTGGCAATGCTGATCGCGCCATAATCGCCTTCCTACAGACTCTTGTAGTTCTAACCCTTTGTATGATTGGTGATCAGCTCAAATTAGGACAGTTTTACTTTCTAGGGGTGGTGAGCGCATCAATATTGTTTATTTACCAGCAACACCTGATACGGCTTCGTTATCGGGATGAGTGTTTTAAAGCATTTTTAAATAATAACTGGGTAGGATTAGTTATTTTTGTGGGGCTCGTTTTAGACTTTATCGTTAAGTAGATATCAGTTAACTGTAATATTTTAACGCTTTAATAAGAGCACTTTGCATGGGAGCCATTTGGCAAAAAAGACTACCGGAATGACAGAGGCTGTGTCATGCAAAGTGCTTATTCATCGACTATCTGAGTTTTTTGCTTTCCTGTGCTGCTCCAATCTCGATATTAATATTTCCCACACCAGATTTTTCATTTACCCAAAATGCCACGGCACCACATACTGCCGCAGGCAGAGCGAGTAGGTTTATTAAGGGGAATAGTGTTACGCCAAAAGTAAGCGTTCCAAAGCCCAGTGCCGTTAAGCGATGTGCAGATAAATAACGCCGCATATCAGAAAAACTCATTTTGTGGTTGTCTGCAGGGTAATCAATGTATTGAATTGCCATCATCCAGCCTGAAAAAATAACCCAGCCCAGCACTGCAAAAACATTTAAACCGGGAATGAACCCAAGAATGAACAAGCCTAGTACCCGAGGCAGATAATAGAGTATTTTTTGTAATTCTCGCTTAACCGTACTGGGTATAAGCAAGGCGAGTTCTTTCCATGAAAAGGCTATTTCTGAGTCCTTTCCTGTGAGGTGCTTTTCAGTCATTTCTGCCAGATAGCCATAAAAGGGCGCACCAATCAGGTTGGCTGCCGCGACAAAACCGTAAAACAGCGTCATTACGATAACAATTAAATAGACCCCCCAAAATAGCCATTCTAAAAAAGCTAGCCATTCAGGCATCCAGCCAAGTAATGATGCCATCCAACCAGAGAATAAACTCTTTGCCCATATGATTAATAAGGTAAATAAACCAACATTGACGCAAAAAGGCACCAATAGAAATAGCCTGAACTTTGGTTGGCAGATAATTTTAAATCCCTGAAAGAGATAGCTGAAACCACGAAATAAGTTTCCATTCATAAAGAGCGCCCTGTATAAGATGCGATTAGTTAAATTACGATATAATGCGGTTATTCATTGATGCTGAAAATAAATGAGATTATACGGATTTGAAAGCTTTATATTTATTACATTCATTAATAACAACGATTTGGTTGAATAAACTAGTCTTTTATACGGTGGTGGTTGCAGGTTGTGTGATTGCTTTCTCTCCTGCTGAAGCGGGTTTACAGCCACAACTTAATGATAAGTTCTTACATGCAACTGGTTTCCTTTTCATGGGTTTGCTGGCTCATTTGGCTTACCCCTATTCAAAAAAACGTTACCTGATTATTGGCTTGAGTTTGCTGGGTTTAATAATAGAAATAGTTCAAGCCTACTTACCTTATCGTGAGTTTTCATTGTGGGACTGGTGTGCTGATTTTTTCGGTGTCGTTTTATATTTTCTAGTGATGGCGACTCACTTAAATCCTTTCTTTAAAGCGCCGAAAGATAAATTCGTACCTGATTAAATTCTTCAAACTCATTTAGATCGGGCCAAGTGCGGGCTTCAATGGTTGTTTGAAGTTCATAGTGGTCAACGGGCAAGGTTTTAATGCGCGAGTCGGCTAACAGTACTTGAGGCGCTGATTCTGTAAAGCGTGTCAGGAGCGAAAAGTTATCGCGATCATAGAGCACATCGGCAGCGGTGATTAAGTCGATCTCTTCGCTTACTTCATCCAGACTTTTAACGGTTTGAACTTTTACTTTATTCTCCTGCGCATTCATGGTGACTGCATCGAGCGCATCTTCGTCAATATCGCAGGCATAAGTTACTTTAGCGCCCGCCAATGCAGCAGCAATAGCGACAATACCAGAGCCACTTCCCACATCTACAACGACTTTATCTTTGACTATTTCAGGGTGAGATAAAATGTATTTTGCCAATACTTGGCCGCTGGCCCAGCAAAATGACCAATAGGCGGGTTCTGCAACAACGGCTTGAGCTTCATCATGGCTCAAGGGCCCTTCTAAAACTTTCGGGTTAAATAACCACAGATTAATATCAGGGCATCCCGCAGGTTGACTGATTGCCACCTGTCCCTTACTCAAAGTTTTGCGGAGATTTAAATTGAGATTTTCGACTTGAATCATAATGAACCTGAATAGCGGATCGTTTTTCGTTGACGATTAGTAGCGGCTATTTCAAGCTACTTTCTTGTATCACAATATAATAATTACAAGCACTTCACACAACAACCAAGAGATACCAATTGAGAATTTGTTAAGAAAATGGATCAAATGGCAAGCTATATTGAGTTGATATTGATAAGGCGAAGTCAATACTTGAAATCTGGCTGGCCAAGATGATCGCGTATTGAAAGATCCTGAGTCAGTATTTGTAGTTTCTGAACTTGCTAACAGTTCAGTTAACTTTAACGTTAGGTTGTGGGTCAATATTGCAGAATATAGGGCGTTTATTTCTGTATGTATGAGGCCTTTAATAATGCTTTTTATGAAACTCTTAGCAGAATGTGAATATGCATCTAGCTCAGTAATACTCCGGATTCTGAGTTATTGGCGGGTTGGGTTAGGCGTTAGTAAAAGACAGTTTTTTTATACCAATTTTTATATCTGATAATAAAATATGAAAACTATGTACGATTTAAATTTGGCTAAATGTCCTGTCATTCCGGTAGTTTTTTAGCCAGAATCCAGCTTTTTTTCGTTATTTAGACATAAAGACAATAGATTCCGGCTAAAAAGCACACCGGAATAACAGAGGTGGTGAGGTTTTAAAAGTTATAAGAATAACGATCAGGCTAACCTGCATTCTTTTGAAAACAAATGTCATATCGGGTTTACTTCACAGATTTTTTTGACGAGATAGACGAAGCTGTAACTCGCAACATAAAAAGATACTTTTCGTTACTTCAATTATTTGAGTTTCGTGACTAGTATTAAAGTAACTCTTAAATAATGCTTTCAAAAAAGATATTGATTGAAGGCACTAAATAGTATCTGGAACATTTAACCATAGCTGCTCAGTGTAATTAGTAGCTATTTTTTATCTGTAAAGAACTCATGAGTAAAGGCGCGCCGCAGCGTCACACTCGCAAGAGATGTAGAGGTTGTTACGATGCCAGTTGAACAGTTAAAAAGTTATTTAGATTCAAACGACGTTCAGTACGTTTCTATTGAACACTCCGTTGCCTATACAGCTAAAGAAATTGCTGAGCGAGTGAATATCAAGGGTGACCAAATGGCTAAAACAGTCATGGTGGTTCTTGATGGTTGCATGTCGATGGTTGTTTTACCTGCGTCCTGCCGAATTCGTTGGGATCGGTTCATGCACGCCATGGGAACTGAACTAGTTTCTCTCGCAACTGAAGATGAATTTAAAGATCAATTTCCTTCATGTGAAGTGGGGGCGATGCCTCCTTTTGGTGCTCTTTATGATATTCCTGTTTATATGTATGAAGGTTTTGATGAAGACGGTGATATTGCCTTTAGAGCCGGAAATCATCATGAAATTATCAAAATGAGTTTAACGGACTATCTAGAGTTAGCTCATCCGATGACTTTAAATGAAGGCTTTGCCAAAATTGGTGTTAAAAAGCCAAGCTGGATGCTTCGAAAAAAAGCGGGTTAAAGATTAAGAATATTTTTGTAACCTATGCAAGGTCGATGGCCAAAGTGCTGTCGATGATCAAATCAATAAAAGACTTTCCAAATCTCTGGGCCTACATGAAGCTTGCCTGAGCTTTAGCCTAGGGGTTAATGGAAAACTTAACGCACATAGACCATCAAATCCTCATAGCCCCGTCTAATTCTAAATGCCTGAATAGTACGAGATCGAGAAACAATATAGTTTTTTAACTGTTTGATATTTCTAATTCGTGTGCGGTTTACGCCAAAGATGATGTCACCTTTTTCAAACCCTAGCTTTGCTGCGTTAGAACGAGCCTGAACTGATTCTAAAATAATACCAACGGCTTCTTCCTGATCGCTTAGAATTAAGTCCTTTAATTGTGTCCCAGATAAATAAATTGAAATTGATTGGCCTTCGGCTTCCGGGATTGGAATGGGGCGGATTTCTGTTTTTATCGTTAAACGTTCGCCTAAACGAATTAATTCTAAAGACAGGGTTTTACCAATTGAAGATAAGCCAATTCTATTTTGAATATCGATGGTATTGGTAATTCGTCGCCCATTAGCGCTAATAATAACATCACCTGCTTGAAGACCTGCATCTTCGGCGGCGCTATTTTTGGCAATACTGGAAATAATGGCTCCCTGATAGGTTGGTAATGCTGAGTTTGTAATTGAAAAGGCTTCAGCCAGTTCGGGGCTTAGATCTTGAAAACGAGCACCAATCCCTCCGCGCCGCACTTCGCCATAGGTGATCAATTGAGACATGATTGCACTGGTGACTTCGGTAGGAATGGCAAATCCAATGCCTACGTTGCCGCCCGCAGGCGCAATAATTGCCGAATTAATACCGACGAGCCGACCATTTAAATCAATTAAGGCACCTCCTGAATTACCGGGGTTAATCGATGCATCCGTTTGAATAAAATCTTCATAACCTTGAATGCCTAAGCCATTTCGTCCCAAGGCACTGACAATACCGCTGGTGACGGTTTGACCTAATCCAAAAGGGTTGCCAATGGCGAGCACAAAGTCGCCAACAGCTAATTGGCTTGAGTCCGCGATTGCGACGGCAGGTAAATGATCCGCTTCTATTTTTAATAAGGCGATATCTACTTTTTCATCAGAGCCGATTAAAGTAGCGTTAAAATGGCGGCCGTCTTGCAATTTTACTTCGATTTCATCGGAATTAGCGATGACATGATGGTTCGTCAGTACATAGCCATTTTCTGAATCGACAATGACACCTGAGCCTGCACTTTGCATTCGACGTGTTTCTTCTAGTTCGTCAGGTAAAGAGAAAAAATGCTGGAAGAAGGGGGACTGTAATAATGGGTTATAAGCTTTTTTAAGCGTATAGGTCGCGATGTTAACGACGGCAGGGGCTGTTTGTTCAATAATAGGAGCAAGGGAGGGCTGGCTTTTGCCTTCTATTAAACGATGCGGGAAATCGTTTGCCAAGACTAAGTTTGTAGATGAAATCAGCGTTATCAGGGCAGAAAAAAATAAAGAACTTAATTTTATTCTAGGAATATATAACATTCACATCAGCTCCTGTGTGATTGTGTTTAGCCTTCTTGCATAATAGGCATGATTTAAACGAATAAGTCATATTGAATAGTTATACCAAAAATTGATAGCTAAGAGAAAGCAGAATGAATAGTGTATTTGATGTCATAATTGTTGGTGCTGGAATGGTGGGAGCCACCATCGCTTGTGGTCTAGCTCGCTCCGGTTTAAACGTTGCTATTATTGACCATCAATTACCACCTGCGTTTATTGAAGATGAAGCGCCACATATTCGTGTTTCAGCTTTAAGTTTTGCAAGTGAACAAGTGCTACGTCATGTCGGAGCCTGGCCTCATATTGCGAATAAGCGTCTTTGCCCTTATCGTCGACTCGCAGTCAATGAGCGACCTTCCAAAAATGGTTTGTCAGCATGGCTACCTGATATTTCTGCTTGGGCCAGAACTGAATTCAATGCAGATGATATTTTTCCGGGGCAGGGCCAGAGTCATTTAGGGCACATTGTTGAGAATGATGTTGTACAGCTAGGTTTGCATGAGGCAATGGCCGAACTTGATCAAATTGAGCTTTTTTGTCCTGATCAAATAATCCGTATGCAATTGGACGGCGATGAAAAAAAGATTGAGTTAGCTCAGCATGGCGTACTGACGGCTAAGCTTGTGATAGGTGCCGATGGCGCACAATCGAAAGTTCGTGAACAGGCAAATCTGGGCCAGTTTCGTGAACAATATGAACAGCAAGCGTTTGTTTGTACGGTTGAATACCAAGGGCAGCAAGATGATATCACTTGGCAGTCTTTTACTTCACATGGGCCGATGGCTTTTTTACCTCTAGCGGATAGCGGCCCTTTAATTGATGGCCAAATAAAGCACTACGCTTCTCTTGTTTGGTATGACAGTGCTGACGCAATCAAAACGTTAAAAAATATGAGTGATGCGGAGTTACTTGCCACATTACAACGTAAATACCCAAGTGAACTGCCTGTGTTAAATCACATTGTTGCCCGAGCAAGTTTTCCCTTATTCAAATCTCACGCGATCGATTATGTAAAAGAAGGGGTCGCTATAGCGGGCGATGCAGCACATACCATTAATCCCTTAGCCGGTCAGGGAGTGAACTTGGGGTTTCTCGATGCGGCAGTATTGATTGAAGTCGTGGCTCAAGCTGTGATGAATAATGACAATTTCGCGTCAAAATCAGTGCTAAGTGAATACCAAAAACGGCGACGTTTTGAAAATCAGACCATGATGAACTTAATGGATGCTTTTTATTATGGTTTCAGCAATGACAATTTTCCTTTAAGGCTTGTGCGCAACCTTGGCTTAGGCTTGGCAAATCATGCCGGTATTGTAAAGAATCAGGTTGTAAAATATGCGATTGGTGCATCAGGAGATCTTCCAAAATTAGCAAAACCCGCATAATAGTCAGTTGTTTATAAAGTGAAGATTTATACAAAATAAAACAGGAGCATTAATATATGTCAGAAACACTTTTTACCAAAATAATAAATCGTGAAATACCGGCCGATATAGTTTACGAAGACGAACAATGTTTGGCGTTTAAAGACATTCAACCTCAAGCTCCCACTCATTTACTCATTATTCCCAAGAAACCAATTGTGACCATTAATGATATGGAAGCCAGTGATAAAGAGCTAATCGGGCATTTATTTTGGGTGGCTAAACAGATGGCTTCAGAAATGGGTTTTGCCTCAGACGGCTATCGTGCAGTAATGAACTGCAATGAGCATGGTGGACAGTCTGTTTATCATATTCATTTACACTTATTGGCCGGTAAACCGCTTGGGTGGCCGCCTTACACCGATACCTTAAAAGTATAGTAAGGTCTAAAATTGTCATGGATAAGTTAATTGTGGCTTGGCTTGTGACCTTGGTTGTACGGTGATTGCTGCATTAGTTTAGAGATGCTTATACCTAATTTAGACTAAACTAAAGATAAGCAATTAGTTTGGATAGTCACTATATGCAGCAGATACAAACCATAGGTATTGCATCAGGGTTAGCCGGTAATCATGAGGGGTGTTCTCGTGGTCCTATTGCCTTACGTGACTCGCAATATTTGAACTCTCAATGTAAAAAGAATGGCATCGACCTTCATTGGCTTCCTATGCTCTCGGCGAATATCTCGCTAGACAAGAATCAAGCAATAAAACAACTCTGCTCTCAGGCTGCATTAGCCTCATCAGCGTGTATTAATAATAAAACACCTTTCATCTTTTTCTGTGGTGAACATGCTTACGCGATGGGTATCTGGAAAGGTGTCATGTCTGCATTGGCTATGTATAAACCCCGAGCAAAGAAACTGGGTTTGATCTGGATAGACGCCCACATGGATGCTCATACATTTGTAAGTTCACCATCTGGTAATGTGCATGGTATGCCTGTTGCTGCATTATTAGGTCAAGGGGATGATGCGCTCAAAGATATTTATGGCGATGGCCCAATATTGGATTCAAAGAATCTGGGTTTATTAGGGCTTAGAAGTTTTGAAAAAAATGAGTCAGTGCTACTTGACCGATTAAATGTGACGCAAATTACCATGGAGCAAATTAAGCAAGAAAGCTTGACTTATTGGTTAACAAACTTGCGTGACACTGTGTTGAAACATGCGGACTATTTTGCAATTAGTATAGATATAGATGCTATTGACCCAAAGGATGCGCCTGCTGTGGGCGTGCCTGAACCTGATGGTCTGAATGGGGCTTCACTCTGTGAAGCTCTAGAACAATTTAATAATGACCCATTATTATTAGGGTTGGAGATTGCGGAGTACTCCCCGGATTTTGATCAGAAAGATAAAACCCTACATTTAATATCGGCGTTGGTGATTGCTATATTTGGTGAAGACTCATAACAAAACCCCGTATAGGTCTTTTGGGTTCGCCGGTGTAGGAATTAAGTTCACTTGTTGGCCAATATTCAAGGACTCACTCAAGTTATAGACTAAACGTAAAATAGAAAAGTCTTCCAAGGCAAAGCCTACTGAGTCAAATAAGGTAATTTCTTCATCATTGCTTCGTCCTGTTTTTTCGCCTGTTATTAGTCGCCATAGTTCAGCATGTATCTCGGTACCGGGCAAATTTTGAATTTCTCCTTCATCTTGGCTTTGTGGTAGATATTCCACCACAATTTTACAAGCTTTGAGTAGCTGGACTGAAAATTCAGTTTTACCAGAGCAATCTCCTCCCATCGCGTTTATGTGAGTACCGGGCATAATGTCGGTTTTTTCAAATAAGCAGTTTTGTTTTTTTTGGGCGGTTGCTGTGATAATCATGTCGGCATTTTTGATAGCGAGTTCGATTGATGGGCATGGGTGTAGGTCCGCTTTATGATGCAAATTCTTATAGAATTTGTTCATCGCTGAGGTATCAGGGTCAAAGTAGCTGACTGTATTGATTGGTAGCACAGTTTGAATCGCTAAAAATTGAAATTCAGCTTGAGCGCCAGTACCAATGAGTGCTAAGTGATGGCTGTTAGGCCTAGCTAAATACTTTGCAGCTAAAGCAGTGGTTGCTGCGGTACGAATAGCGGTTAGCAAGGTCATTTCACTGAGCATTAAGGGGTAGCCATTTTCAACTTCTGCAAGCATACCTAGAGCGGTGACACATAAGCGGCCTTTGGCAGTATTACTTGGGTGGCCATTCACAAATTTAAAACTGTAAAAATTATTGTCTGAACAAGGCATTAGTTCCATAACCCCTTGGGGGTAATGAATTGCATGTCGTGGGGATTTATTAAACTCTGGCCAGCGCGAAAAATCTGCTCTTAAAGCCTCAATAACCTGAATCAAAAATGATTCAATCCCAAAGTGGTCAATGATTTTTTTAATATCGTCAATCGTGATAAGTCGCATCGTAAACCTCCCTTATTTATCAATATACTAGGGGCTTTGAGACAGGCTTAATAAGCAGCCTTATTAGACTGCTTATGTTTTACTTTTCGATTAAGAGGCATGATGCTCTAAGGTACCAGTCTTCGCTGGTGTTAAATTGGTGCTTTCTTCGATCCTGCACTATTTCTGTTTCATGCCTGTATTTCAATGGAGACATGATGCGACGATCTTCAAAAATAGAGCTTTCCTTTGTGATAACAGGTGGTGCAGCTTGTTTATTAAAAATCATATAGACATCCCTGACAAATGTGATGCTATTAATTTAGAACCTGTAAATATTATTATTCCAGGCTGCGAAATTAATTAATAAAAATGACTAATATAATTTTGAGTGTTTAAGAGTATCTTGAAGTTTAAACGCTCAGAAATATATATTGAGAGCTTGCTGGACACAACCCCTGTCATTCCGGCTGAAAAGCACACCGGAATGACTTTGTTGTTTTGTCAAACCGCTGGTGTACAAAACGCTTTATTTATGTTCCTCCGGCATTAAACTGACATAGCTCTTTATGGTGCTCAGCTTCATCATGTTCATGTTGTTGTCGGACAAGATATAAGTGCTCTTTCTCTTTCCTGGGAATACTTGCAAGAGCTTCTTCAAGCGCGAGGGTTAAAAAGTCACCTGCCAAACATTGCAAATCGCGATTATATTCTGATGCAAGTGTTTCCAATTCATGGAATAACTCCGTAGGTATTGGAGTCTTCACCATTTGAATTCGGGAACTGCTAATATCACAATGAGCGTTATCTGAATGTTTTTCAGTGTATAGTTTTTCAATATGCTGGGAGATTTTGCTTTTCATAATATTTCCTCAATCCTCATTTAATTCTGTGGGATTAACACTTTTATATATAGCCTCAAAATAAATATTCGTAAAGGGGTTTTATCCGGACTCTGTTGGTGAGACAGGTTTACAATAAAACAGGAGGGAGGACTGTTCTATTTAAAAAAATTATCTATTTCAAAGAATTACTTGATTTTTTGGCTGAGATAGAACGAAGAAAACTTGGAGTGATATCAATAAAGGTTCTATTAATAAGGCTTTGATATGGGAATATATTCTATTGAAAAAGTCGTTTTACAGCCTCCTTGCTTTAGGAGACTGTGTAAGCGTTCATTACATGGTGAATATGTTGAGTTTATTGCCATCTAAGTCACGAAAGTACCCGGCATAAAATGATCCGCCGCGTAAGCCAGGTTTACCTTCATCAGTGCCGCCAAGCGTAATCGCTTTTTCATAAATGGCGTTCACTTTATCTTGTGAGTCAACAAACAAAGCCACCATTGTGCCGTTACCGACTGTAGCTTGTTCCTTATTGAAAGGTTTGGTAATGGCTAAAGAAGGCTTTCCTGGAGAAGTGCTCCAGGCAATAAAGGTCCCCATATCCATAAATCGCTTTGCACCTATTTCACCTAAAAGCTCATCGTAGAATTTAGCCGCAGCATCAAAGTTGTTTGTTCCTAGAGTGACGTATCCAATCATGAATTCTCTTCCTTTGTGTTTTTTCTTTTGAATGTTTGGTTGTTAGTGTGACCTCAAATTACTTCAAACTGAAGTTGAACATGAAGATAGTGGTGGTGGCAATGCCGGAAAACAGTATTCCAAATTACGTTTTACTTAATTGGTCTTTTGTCGATGTTAGTAATCGCAAAAGGTTCTTAAAGATATTTTTTGGAGGCCGTTAATTTTTATATATGGGAGTGAAGTCAATATGATCATTACAAACCATGACCTCAATCTAAGTTTATTTAGCAGGCAAACTTCGGTAACGAAGACCGAAGAAAGACAAATTGATAGATCTGAGTCAAAGGACGTAGTATCTGAGCAATCGACTACTGGTCTTGTCACACCATTAAATCAGCTTTCTTCTAAATATCCTGAATTAGAGCAGGCTGCGCCAGAAAGTTTACTGAGCGAGGATAGTGAACTGCGCTTTATTCGGCTTTTGTTTGAAGCCATGTGGGGAAAGAAAATACCGCATCATCAGGTTATGCAGAATCAGCAGAATTCACAGCAGCAGAGTAAGACTATTTCAATGGCGATGGCATTTTCTCATAGTCATGCAGAGCGGCGCTCATTTGGAATAGATGAGCCTCAACCATTTGTTTCTGAAAGAACAACACAAATCAGCACCCAAACAACTCAATTACTTCAGGCTTCTGCCAAGCTTCAACTTGAGGATGGCAGCACCATTGATTTGAGCTTTGACTCGACTTTGTTCAAAACCCGGAATATAAGTACACAAAGCCAAATGCTCATTAATGGTGAGCTTGTAGACCCTTTAGTACTTACTTTTAGTGGATCAAACGTTGAACTTAGCCAGAAAAAAGTGGACTTTGATTTAAATGCAGATGGCGAGATAGATTCAATGTCTTATGCCTCAGGTGCAAGTGCTTTTCTAGCGTTAGATAAAAACGGGAATGGTCAAATTGATGATGGGAATGAGTTATTTGGAGCGCTATCAGGAAATGGTTTTGCTGAGCTCGCGCATTATGACGAAAATCAAGACGGGGTTATTGATGAGTCGGATTCAGTTTTTCCCAAACTTCGATTGTCAAATCTAGATGCTCAAGGGGGAATGCAATTGATTAGCCTGACAGAGCGACGTGTGGGGGCGATATTTCTGGCAAACTTAGATGCTTCGTTCAACGTGCTCGATGGAAATGACGAAATCACTGGTATTGTCAGAAAAAACGGCTTATTTCTGCAAGATGATTTCACCCCAGGGCTCATTCAACATATTGATATAGTGGTTTAAAAACTCGTTGTAAAAGAATATGTTTTAAAATCTCTATTTCGATTAAGAATAGCTCTTTAGGAAACATAGGCGCTAATGAAAACTTTCACTTGGTTAGCAACTCTACATTTCCGCCAATTGCAGACACGTTATTGCTAATGCATATCTCGGTCATAAAGCGTTGTAGGTAATTAGGGCCGCCAGCTTTTGGCCCCGTTCCTGATAAACCTTGCCCACCAAAAGGTTGAGAACCCACAACTGCACCAACTATGTTACGGTTGATATAGATATTGCCGATGTTAAGTTGTTTGGCGATAGATTTTGCCCATTGCTCATTTCGGCTATGAATGCCGCAAGTCAGACCATAACCGTAGTGATTGATATCTTGAATAACCTGATCAACCGCTTTGTAGTCGTAAGTGATAATATGAAGTACAGGTCCAAAATGTTCTGATTTCAATTCATTGATGTTATTAATTTCGAAGGCATGCGGGGTGATGAGGTTGCAGGGGTTTGTTTCAGAATTTAAGTCACAGGCGTAAATGAGTTTGTGAGACTGTTTCATAGCTTGAATATGCTGGTCAAGTGAGTGCCTTGCTTCAATAGAAATGATTGGCCCGATGTCTGAGTCAAGTCTTGATGGGTCACCAACCGTTAGCTCGGCCATGGCGCCTTTCAATAATGAGATAACGGGTTGGGCGGTTTCTTTTTGCAAGTATAATACCCGTAGTGCAGAACAGCGTTGACCGGCAGAATGAAATGCAGACTGAAGAACATCTTTGACAACTTGCTCTGGCAAAGCAGAGCTGTCGACAATCATTGCATTTTGTCCTCCTGTCTCTGCGATAAATGGAATGATGCCATGCTTTCTATCAGCAAGGGTGCGATTAATATTCTGTGCTGTTTGTGTCGAACCTGTAAAAGCGACTCCGGCGAGTTTTTTATCAAGACATAGCCCAGGGCAGATCTCTTCACCGGAACCGGGTATAAAATGTAGTGCCTGCTCAGGGATGCCAGCTTCAAATAATAATTTAATGGCGAAACGGGCGATCAAGGGGGTTAATTCGGCAGGTTTGGCGAGTACAGTGTTACCAGCCATTAATGCCGCACAGACTTGGCCACTAAATATGGCAAGTGGGAAGTTCCAGGGGCTGATGCAAAGGAAAACGCCGCGCCCTCTGAGTTCGAGGGTATTTTGTTCGCCTGTTAAACTGGGTAAATTGGACGGTTTAGAAAACAAAGACTGGCCTGTGTTCGCATAGTAGATGGCAAAATCAATGGTTTCTCTAAGTTCATTTAGTGCATCCGGAATTGTTTTTCCTGATTCTCTGATCAATAGCGATATGATCTCAGTTTGGTGACCCTCAAGTTTGTTAGCGTAACGTCTTAATATTTCAGATCGTTCTTGTGCGTCTGTATGCCTCCATATGCCGAAATATTCTTGTGCTTTTGTAAGTGCTTCCATAGCGGTTACTTGGTCGACAGAGTGGCATGTACCGACAAAGTGCCCATCGTAGGGACTTAAAATATCGACTATTTCAGTGTGATGATATTTTTCATTGACGATGACATCACTTTGCCAAATATGGTTTTTTAGCTGTTCCAGTTCATTCAGCAATTTTTCCCGTTCTGTTTCATTTGCTAGGTTAATGCCTTTTGAGTTGCAGCGAGCAGGCAGGTAAATATCATCAGGTAGTAGAAGTTCCTGTTCATGGGTGTTGGTAGATAGAGGGTGTTGACATAACTGGTCTATTTGAGTACTTGGTTCGAGTAGCTGTTTAAGAAATGAGTTGTTCGCACCATTTTCTAATACACGGCGAACCAGGTAGGGGAGTAATTCTTTATGCTCACCAACAGGCCCATAAATTCTGACTCTGAGCTTGGGGTAATGCTTTCTCAATGCGGTATATATTGGTGCTCCCATACCATGAAGGCGCTGAAACTCGTATGACTCATCTGGTTTTACGCGCGCGATGATATCGCAAATAGTGACGGCATTATGTGTCGCAAATTGAGGGTAAAAACAGTGCCTGTTATCTAAAAGGAAGTCAGCACAGGCGAGGTAGGATATTTCAGTATGATTTTTACGCGTGAATACGGGGTAGTAGCTTAAGCCCTCTGCTTGGGCTTGTTTTATTTCACTATCCCAATAGGCGCCTTTTACTAAACGTACTGAAATTTTTCGACCGCTGCACTCTGAAAGGTGTTTTAAATACTTTAGCAGAGGCAATGAACGGGTGCTATAGGCTTGAACGGCCAAACCAAGATGCGTCGTTTTTCCACAAGATGGAAGGGTGAAAAGTTGAGAAAATACCTTCAGCCCCAGCGCCTGTCTATCTGCTTCTTCAGCGTCAATGGTTAAGTCAATATTATGCTCATTCGCATGTATCATGAGTGGCGTGAGAGTCTGAACAATATCTTTTATGCTGCTGGATGCGTGCCTGTATTCGTAACGAGGATGAAGGGCTGATAGCTTGATTGAGATAGAGACCTGCTCTTGCCGTTTTCTGAGGATAATTTCATCCATTGCATAATGATACTTTCGATAATAATTTTGTGCATCGATTCGGCTAAGCGCTGCTTCCCCTAGCATATCGAGTGAAAAGCAGTCATTTGGATTGGCGTTCTGAGATGTCTGTTCCAGTGCTTGTTCAATGCTTTGTGAAAAAACAAATTGCTTTGATAAAATTTGAATCACTTTCTTCATTGCCGCGTGAATAAATGGCTGGGATGTTCGTCGAAGTAAGTGATGGATGTGACCTTCAATGGGGCGCTCTGAACTGGTGCTGAGTACTTTTCCGGTTAACATCAGCATCAATGTGGAAGCATTGAGCATAAAAGGACTTTCGGGGCGTAGGTGGTCGCTCCAATTTAGTGGGCGGGTTCGGTCAGCAATTAATTGCGAAGCAACAGCTTGATCAGGAATTCGGAGCAGCGCTTCTGTCAGTACCATGAGCGCCAAACCCTCGTCGGATGAAAGCTGATACTCCTGCAATAGTGCTTGTAAGGTGTCGCTTGTATCTTCTTGTTTAAGTGCTAGTCGGCTTATTTTAGCGGCGAAGGTAGTGATGCCTTGTAAATCGCCTTCAGACCGCTGAAGAGAGGTTCGAAGTTTTTCAATGAGTTCGTGCTCATTAATACAGTAGTGCTGACCGATGTCGTTGATTAACTGTTGAAGACTCATGAGATCACCTCTACCAAGCTTGTCTCACTAGTATAGTTTATGTCTCGTGATGCATTACTACGCTAGGGTCTAATACCAATGTGGATAGTACAAAGAGATCTATTAATAGGGCTTCATAATAAAATGTTAGGCGTATAATGAAATTGTTGAATACATTTCTTAAAAGTTAGTAGGTTTATAAACAATCCGTTTTTGAATTTTTCAAATTAGTATTCGGGGTGTCATATGAAACGTTTATATTATCTAAGCCCTTCCATTGATAGCGCTGAGCAGGTGTCTAATGACCTGCATGAAAAAGGTATCACTGATTGGAATTTCCATATCGTTAGCAGAGATGAAGCTGGACTCTACTCCCACCATTTACATTCTGCCTCACTGCTCTATCGAACTGATGTCGTCAGGTTTGTAGAGAGAGGTTTGATTGCTGGTGGAATTCTTGGAATTCTATTTACGATGCCCTTGGCATACATAGAGACTTTTACATTTAACGTATGGCTTGCAATAACATTCTTTTGTGTCTTGTTTGGCTCTTGGGCAGGTTTTGTAGGTGGGATTTCTCAGGAAAATTATAAAATTCAAAGCTTTCATGAACAGATCTCACAAGGACAGTATTTGATTATGGTTGATGTACATAAACAACATGAGGAGTTGATTCGGTGTGTAATGGCTATACGCCACCCTGAGGCGATCGTTCAAGGAAAAAGCTCGGTATTTACCAACCCGTTTGCTTCAGAGGACTTTAAACTACAAACTGTTGAACCCTAAATGGGTCATCAAATTGATGATAAAAATTGAACTGAGGAAATAATAGCGCAGATAGGATTTGGTCTATCAGCGCTATTTCTGTTTTTTAGTCGTCTGTTTCGTCAGCGTCATTAATTCGCTTTTGGCGTGCTTGTTCTTCTTCCCATGCTGCTTTAATTTCATCGATGACAGAGTCAACGTCAGCACCTTCATTACTTTCTTCAAACAATCCTGTTAATTCAAGGTCGGGGTGTAAATCACCCTCCTCGAACAATGCCCACATTTCTTTCGCATACTTGGTTTTTGCTAATTCTGGGGCGAATTGGGAGTAGTAAGTCGTCATGTTATTTACATCACGTGCCAACATGGACTGAGCGTGATTGTTTGCGGCAGCATCAACAGCTTGAGGCAAATCAATAATGACGGGGCCATATTCATCAACCAGAACATTGAATTCTGATAAGTCTCCATGAATTAGGCCAACGCAAAGCATTCGCATGACATATTGCATCATCAAAGTGTGATCTTCGATAGCTTGTTCTACTGACATTGCGACATCATTGAGGCGAGGAGCAACATCACCGTCATCATCGGTGATGAGCTCCATTAATAATACGCCATCAAAGCAGCCAAAAGGTTCAGGTACACGAACGCCTGCATTGGCTAATTTATAGAGTGCATCTACTTCAGCATTTTGCCAGGTCTCTTCTTGCTGCTTACGGCCAAATTTAGAGCCTTTCTCCATTGCACGGGCACGGCGGGTATTCCGAACCTTTCGGCCTTCCTGATATTGCACTGCTTTTTTGAAACTTCGTTTAGCCGCCTCTTTGTATACTTTTGCGCAGCGGATCTCAGAACCGCAGCGTACAATATAAACATCAGCTTCTTTGCCGCTCATTAAACGGCTGATAACTTCGTCGACTAAACCGTCTTCAACTAAAGGTTGTATTCGTTTTGGGATTTTCATGTCGCCGTTATACCTTAACTACAAGGATGATGGAATAGTGATTTGTGTTTGAGTTTGCATCTTAAGCGGTAAGATGCCTCGAAAGAGGTTCACTTCGAGCTTTTTTTTGATTTTAGACTAATATAGAAACTAAATGTTTTGTACAAGTTTGTTGAGTTTTTTATGGTTGAGCCCGAGAATAATACGGTACAAAATTTTATGAATACTTCTATGTATTTACCCTTGAGCGTGATGCTCGTTCTTTTTATTGTGAGTTTCTCCTCTTATGGGGAATATATCAAAGAACAGCCAATATCCATTGCTTTTACCTATTCCATGCCACCTTATTTAAGTAAAGATATGAACTCTGGTATTGAGAGAGATATCATTTATGAGGCTTTTAAAGCGGAGGGTATGACTTTAGGGAAGATACATAATGTGCATTATAAACGTGCGATAAATATGCTTGAACAGGGGCTTATCGAGGGCATTGTTTCAAATATGACTAATTATGCCTATGATCAGCGGGATGTAGAGTTTTACCCCTCTAACAAGACAATTGACTATGTCGATTGTGCGATCACATTAGCGGAACAAAATTTCATACTCGCATCGATTAAAGACTATGAAGATAAAACGATCTGGGGCTTTAAAACCGCAAAAAATACTTTAGGTCCAGAGTTTGAATTGATGGCAAACCATAATCCAAACTATACCGAAGATTCTGATCAGGAAATGCAAGCAGAAATGCTGGTTCTTAAGCGCATTGATATTGCTATCTCTGATCGAAATATTTTTTCGAGCAAACTTATTCGTGGAGGTAAGCATTTGGTCAACAGATTTAAATTTCAGAAAATAGGTGAGCCGACTCCTAGGACGTTAAGACTAAGTAGTCAAAATCATTTAGAACGCTTTAACCAAGGTTTGGATAAAATTAAGCAGAATGGCACCTTCGAGAAAATATTATTGGAGTATGAAAATAATTACGCAGCCACTTGTGACTAAATTAGAAGTTTTTCCAGAGCTTGTCGAATCGGAGTAGGAATTGGGACAGATTGATTTTCTGCCCGGCTAACAAAAACATGAGTGAACTCTCCAAATGCAGCGGCTTCACTGCAGTCTTCTTTAAAGATGCTTACCCCATAAGTGACAGAGCTATTCCCAAGTCGATTCACTCGGATTCCTACAGAGATATTTTCAGGGTATGAGATTGGCGAACGATAGTTACAATTTGAGCTAACGACGAACCCGACAATAGCGGCATTTTGAATGTCTAAGCCACCTTCTTCAATTAAGAAACGGTTAACGGCGGAGTCAAAATAAGAGTAGTAAGTGACATTATTGACATGACCATAGGTATCGTTATCCATCCAGCGCGTGACGATAGGGTAAAAAACTTTATAATCACCGTGAGAAATTGGTTTTGCCATACTGAATCAACCTTTTTATAAACGAATAAAGCTGGAATGACTTTCAACATATAGGAATTTTTGTGCCAGAACTACCAGAAGTTGAAACAACATTAAAAGGGATAGAGCCTTTTCTACTTGGATATGACATTGAGTCTACTGTCGTGCGAAATAGCTCATTAAGGTGGCCTGTACCGGTACAAGTACATCAGCTTCAAGACCAAAATGTGCAAAATGTTTCCCGTCGGGGGAAGTATATTATTGTTCACTTTGAAAATGGCGCATTACTTATACACTTAGGAATGTCCGGTAATTTGCGTGTTGTCGAATCTGGAGTTCCAGTTCAAAAACATGACCATGTTGATTTTTTGGTAAATTCAGGAAAAATCATTCGGTATAATGACCCACGCCGATTTGGGTGTGTTTTATGGACTGATAACTGGCAGGCGCATAAATTGATACAGGGTTTAGGCTTGGAGCCTTTAACTGAGGTTTTTACAGGGAGCTACTTGCACACCAGAGCAAAAGGTAAAAAAACTACGATTAAACAGTTTATTATGAATAGTAAGCTGGTGGTTGGTGTGGGAAATATCTATGCGAATGAGGCTTTGTTTTTGGCAGGCATTCACCCAGGCCGAGCGGCTAGTTCTATCTCGCTTAAAAGAATGAAAATATTGGTCGCGTGCATCAAACAAGTGTTAAGCGATGCCATTGAACAAGGTGGCACAACATTAAAAGATTTTGTAGGCAGTGATGGAAAGCCAGGTTATTTTAAGCAGCAGTTGCATGTATATGGCCGAGCCGGAGAATCATGCAAAAAATGTAAAGAAACTCTGCAAGAAGTCAGACAAAATAATCGATCTAGCGTATTTTGTTCACATTGTCAGAGTTAGAATTCGACAGCACTGATATAGCCGCTATAGTTTAAGATATTAAAGTATTTTATATTAAGATTTCGGTAACTGCGTATTTTCTGAATACGTGCTCAGGAGAAAGTTAAAAATGCACTCAAAATTAATTAATTTATGTAAAACCGTATTACTTGCCTTAGTATTGGTTGTTCCTTCAACGGGTTGGTCAAATACTGTAGAAGAAGTACCATCACCACTTGCTATGACCGGTGATGCTATTTTTGTAAGGCCTGCGATGATGGTTGTGACGGTTCTAGGTGGTGTTGTTTTTCTTGTATCCTCACCTTTTGCTGCCTTGGGAGGAAATATTGATGAGTCCTGGGACCAACTAGTGAGCACCCCTTTCAAGACCACATTTGTTAGATGTCTGGGTTGTACGATGAATGGTCGAAAAGTGACTACAGTTGTTCAGCAGGTCGAAGAGTCTGAATAATTTTGATTATAGTTCGTGTTTAGGTCGGGCTAATGCCCGACCAGAATTCTTCATTTAATTCACATCAATCAAGCTTTCCCAGTCAAAACTACTATCACCTACCGCATGAAAGAAAGGGTTCAAAATTGATTCTTTCTGGTTATATTCTAATGGTGTTAACTGTGCGTCCATGATTTTTCCACCCGCAGCACTTAAGACCGCGTGAGCTGCAGCGGTATCCCATTCGCTAGTCAGGGCTAAACGAGGGTACCAGTCAGCAGTTCCTTCAGCTAAGGCGCATATTTTTAAAGAGCTACCCATGCTGACTAAGTTAATTGATTTGAACTTAGGTTCGATCGTTTTTAACATTATTTCCAGTGCTTCAGCGCCATGCCGACGGCTTCCAACGACAGTTAAGTCTTGGCCAAGCTTGACTGGCTTCGCTTGTATTTTCTCTTTTGAGTCTTTGGTTTCTTTCCATGCGCCTAACTTTTTAGCGCCATAATATAAAGCACCGGTAACAGGCACATAAACCATACCGAGTATGGCTTCTGCACCATCGATCAATGCGATATTTACAGTAAATTCATCATTTTTGTTAATAAACTCTTTTGTGCCATCTAAAGGGTCGACTAACCAGTAGCGCTGCCAAATTCTTCGCTCCTCAAAAGACTCCATACCACCTTCTTCAGATAATACTGGGTATGAAGTAGCTAGTGCCTTCAGTCCCTTATCAATAATAATGTGTGCAGCATGGTCGGCCTTTGTCACGGGAGAATCATCTGACTTATTCTCCACTTCAATAGGGGTATCAGAGTGATAAACATCTAAGATTGCGGCGCCAGCCTCAATAATGATTTTCTTTAATGGTGAAATCAAATGTTCTAGCTCAGGCATAAATGCTTCTTCCTTTTAACAATGCTGGATTGTATGAATAGAGTGGGGGCGTTACCATGTACATCTTTAGTGGTATACCTTACTGACAAGAGTATAAATTGATTCATGCTTGACTGGAACCAAATAGAAACAGTGTTTTTTGATATGGACGGGACTTTATTGGACCTTCATTTCGATAATTATTTTTGGTTGGACCATTTACCAAAGCGCTATACTGAATTGAAGAATACCTCTCCAGAGGAGACTAAAAGACGTTTACACGCTATGTATGATGATCATCAAGGCTCGTTAAACTGGTATTGTCTGGATTTCTGGTCAGCTGAGTTAGATGTTGATGTGGTTGCACTCAAGCGAGAAGTTAGCTCGCGTATTTCATATCGGCCTAATGTGCAAAAATTCCTCAAAATAATTCACGACAAAGGTTTGGATGTCGCGATTGTCACTAACGCCCACAGAGATAGCGTTGCTTTAAAGCTGGAGCTAACAGATCTGGGTGATTACTTCGATGAAATTATTTGCTCGCATGACTATAATATTCCTAAAGAAGCGCCTGAATTTTGGACTGCTCTACAAAGCAAAAGACCCTTTAACATGAACAAAACTGCTTTTTTTGATGATAATGATGCGGTATTACATTCAGCAAAAGTGTTCGGTATTCAATATCTTTATTCAATTGCGCAGCCAGATAGTCAGAAGCAAGCGCGATCAGAAAGTGAGTTTCCCTTAGTGCATGATTTTATGGATTTATTAATTTGACGGAAGAAATAAAAGTAAGGCTTGATAAATTTCTTTGGGCAGCGCGGTTCTTTAAGACGCGTAGTCTTGCCAAAGACGCTGTGGATGGTGGGAAAATTCATTACAACCAACAGCGGTGTAAGCCCAGTAAGACGGTTGAAGTAGGGGCCGAACTGAGTATTCGACAAGGCTTTGTTGAAAAAGAGATCATCATACTAAAAATTAGCGGCCAGCGAAGAAACGCTACGTTTGCTCAAGAGTTATATGAAGAGACTGAAGAGAGCATTGTTAAAAGAGAAAAAGCCGCTTTGGAACGCAAGCATATGATAGGAGACCAAAGTTTACCTGTCCGCAAACCAAGTAAACGGGATCGAAGGTTAATTCATCGATTCAAAAATATAAATTCAGACGTATAAAATCAGAGTGAAATATTATGATTGAAGGTGATACCTTTCAGCGCTTTCTACTAGAAGAACTGAACATTCGTGGAGAATGGGTTCGGCTCAGTGATAGCTTTCAGCAGGCGACTCAAATTGTAGACTACCCTGAAAGTCTAAAATCCCTTTTAGGACAAGCTGTCGCAGCTTCGGTATTGTTGACTGGCACGTTAAAGTTTGATGGTCGTTTATCGATTCATGCCCGAGGTGAAGGGCCAGTGAGTTTGTTGATGGCAGAAGCAACAAATCGACGTACTTTTCGTGGGCTGGTTAATTGGGAGGGGGAGATAGCTCAAGATGCACCATTAACAGAGCAGCTAGGCAATGCTCAACTAGCAATCACAATTGACCCAGATAAAGGCGCTCGTTACCAAGGTGTTGTCCCTTTGGAGCGTGAAACACTGGGTGAGTGTCTGGCACATTACTTTGAACTATCTGAACAATTGGATACTTTTCTAATGCTTGAGGCGAATGAAAGTGGTTGTTTTGGATTGATGCTTCAAAAACTACCTGACTACAAAACAATTGAAGATCAGGATGCTTGGAATAGAATTGTTCAGTTTGCCAAAACCTTAAAAATTGATGAATTTATGGAAACGGACAATGAAACATTATTGCTACGTCTTTTTCATGAAGAGCAGGTCTTATCTTTTGAACAAGAACCGGTAAAATTCGAGTGTTCTTGTTCAAGAGAGCGAACTTTGACTTCAATTGAGAGTTTGGGGCAGGAAGAAGCGCTTGAAATATTAGAAAATAGCGCCACTATAGCGGTTGATTGCCAATTTTGTCGTCAGCACTACGAGTTTGATCGCTCAGATGTTGTTGAGTTATTCCAGTTAGGCACAAGCCATTAACTAAATTTTTATAAATGAGACGTATTTGTATTTATTCGAACAAATAGAGTTCGGAATTGTACAAATAAAAGCTAGCGCTTTCGAATGTGAATAATTGTGGCTAGAATTAAATTTAGTCGTTTTTTGTACAGCAATTTGGCATAATAGCGCCCCCAAATTTTGAGAGATCATGTATTACCAAGCGTGATCAAACCTAACCTAGTGAGGTCGAAGTGAGTAACACTTATATAGATCTAAGTTCAGCAATGCTTGTTGAACACGCCCTTGAGCGTAAAGAAGGCCGATTAGCGGCCAATGGTTCTTTCGTCGTTACCACCGGAAAGAGAACTGGACGCTCGCCTTTGGACCGTTATATCGTTGATGAGCCGAGTACTTCGGATGCGATCAGCTGGGGTCCAATCAATCGCCCATTCGATGCAGACAAATTTGATGCATTGTGGGAACGTGTAGAGGCTTATCTCGCCGAGAAAGAAAGTTATTTGTCTCATCTGCATGTTGGCGCAGATGCAGATCATTATTTACCCGTAAAAGTGGCCACTGAAACTGCATGGCAGAATCTATTCGGGCGTAACTTGTTTATTCGTCCTGCAGAATACAACCCTGCAGATAAGCAAGAATGGGAAATTCTTAACGTAGCCAGTTTTGAGTGTGTACCTGAGCGTGATGGTACGAACAGTGATGGCACGGTAATGATCAACTTTGCCAAGCGTCGTGTTTTATTGGCGGGTATGCGTTATGCCGGTGAAATGAAGAAAGCGATGTTCTCTGTACAAAACTTCTTGCTTCCTGAAAAAGACGTACTGCCCATGCATTGCTCTGCTAACGTAGGTGATGACGGCGAAACTTGTCTTTTCTTTGGTCTTTCAGGTACGGGTAAAACGACACTTTCAGCAGACGAAAGCCGTTACCTCATTGGTGATGATGAACATGGGTGGGGCAAAGGTGTTGTCTTTAATATCGAAGGTGGCTGCTATGCAAAAACTATCGATTTGTCTCAAAAGAATGAGCCGATCATTTGGAATGCAATTCGTTTTGGTGCCATCGTAGAGAACGTTGCCATTGATGACGAGCTACGTACACCAGATTATGCTGATACCAGCATTACAGAAAATGGCCGTTGTGCTTACCCTCTAGAGCACGTTGAAAAGCGTGTCGCGGAGAATTTAGCTGGCGAGCCAAATGCAATTGTTTTTTTAACCTGTGATATGACGGGTGTACTACCTCCGGTATCTTTATTGTCCAAAGAAGGCGCGGCTTACCACTTTCTAAGTGGTTATACTGCGCTTGTTGGTTCAACCGAAATGGGTTCAGACTCAAAGCTTAAGTCAACCTTCTCCACGTGTTTTGGTGCACCATTCTTCCCGCGCCCAGCAGGTGAATACGCTGAATTGTTAATGAAGCGTATGGAAGAGTTTGGTAGTAAGGTTTACTTGGTTAATACTGGTTGGACAGGTGGTGCGCATGGCACCGGTCAACGTTTCAGTATTCCTGTTACGCGTGCAATTATTAGTGCGATCCAGAGCGGTGCCTTAGTCGATGCAGAAACAGAGCATCTTGAAGGTCTTAACCTTGATGTGCCAAAAGCAGTTGAAGGCGTTGATGCTAACTTGCTTAACCCTCGTAACACTTGGTCAAGCACTGAAGAGTATGATGCTAAAGCGACCGATTTGATCTCGCAGTTCGTTGAAAACTTTAAGAAGTTTGACGTATCTGAAGCAATCGTTGCTGCAGGGCCAAAAACTTAATAAGCTTTACTTTTAAAGTAAAATCTAAAAGCCTCAGTTTATCTGGGGCTTTTTTGTATCTGAAATCAGGAACTCTCTACTCCGTAGTTTTCTGGGCCGAAGTTAATACTGCATTTTGCTGTTTTAGGTTTGAATTAACACTTTGCAAAAGTGTTAATTTGTTCTTTAATGCCCGCAAGTCATTATTTAAAGTAGATACTTGTGTGCTTTGTGCTTGCAAGTGCTGCTCTTTACTCTTTAAGGCATTTTCAAGATCTTGCTGTTGTTGTATTTGGTCTGACAGCGCATCTTCTTTTTGTTGAATGGTTTCTTGCTGCGATGTTAAGGCTGCTTTAAATACGTTTAAATCATTTTCCTGATAGTCGATGAAGGCTTCATTGATATCGATTGTTAAATATTTATCTTCAAGTTGTGTTTTTAAGATCGCTAATTGCTCTGATAGAGAGTTGGCAGATAGAGTCAAAGCGGATTTTTCTTCTGCGCTGGTTTCCTGGCTGCCTTTAAGTTGAGTTATTTCAAACTGTAGCTGGTCGGTGGTATTTTTCAGTCCCAGCAGCATGCTTTTGGTTTTGCTTAGCTCGTCTTTTTTATCTAATAGTTCATTAGAGGCTGTAAGTACTTTATCTTGCGTGCTACTGAGTAATTTTGCCAGTTTATCAATGTTCTTTGATGCAACGGCAACTTGCTCAAAATGCTGAGCTTTTTTATTAAGTTGCTCATAAGCAAAATAGCCTGCTAAAGAACATGCAAGCAGTAAAAAAGGCACTATGAATAGCCATGGCTTTTGACGTGAACTTTCTAGCGTCTCTTGTGCATCAAGTAAGTGTTGGCGCTCTTTATTTAATGCACTGATTTCTTCTTTATATTTGAGTTCACGGGTAATTAAATCTTGGGATTTTATTTGGTTGGCACGCTCTTTTTCGGCTACATTTTTTTGGTGCTCTTTAATGCGCTTTTCAGTACGTAACTGCTGTTCAGCCTGGCGGCTTAACGCGTCGTCTTTAAGCTTCAATGCCCGTTGTTTTTGTTCTAATTGTAATGCCTCTGGCGATGCCATGAATACTGTAGCCCTATTTGTCTGTTTTTTTAAGCATAGCTTAATCTCCATAGACTGCTGGAATAAGTAGTCACGAGCGAATAATCATTACCTTAAAGAGCTTCCAGTTTGGCATACGATAACACCAGCCATTTACTGCCAAAGTCTAGAAAGTTAACTTGAATTCGGGCATGAGAGCCTTGGCCTTCGTAATTTAGCACAGTACCTTCACCAAATTTGGCATGATAAACAAGTTGTCCTAATTGGAATTCGGATTTTTCTTCACCGAAACTCCCCGATTGACTACCGGCAAATGAAACCGGCATAGAGACACTGTTCTTGATACGTACTTCTTGAATCAGGTCCGCTGGAATTTCACGTACAAAACGAGAGACGGGGTTAAACTTCTCCTGGCCATACAAACGACGTGACTCGGCATAGGTAATAACAAGTTTTTCCATTGCCCGGGTAGCGCCCACATAGCATAAGCGACGCTCTTCTTCTAAGCGGCCAGGATCTTCCATCGACATTTGATGGGGAAATAAGCCTTCTTCCATCCCCGCAAGTAGCACTAAGGGGAACTCCAGTCCTTTGGCCGAGTGTAGCGTCATCATTTGTACACAATCCTGGTGCTCATCCGCTTGTTGCTCTCCGGCATCCAATGCGGCTTGCGCAATGAAGGCTGCTAGAGGAGAGAGCTCTTCATCCTCTTGCTCATTATCATTACTGAAACCTCGAGCAGCTGTGAGTAATTCATTCAGGTTTTCAATGCGCGCTTGGCCCTTTTCGCCTTTTTCCTTTGCATGGAAGTCTTTCAGGCCTGAGCGATTAATGGCTTGTTCAGTCAGCGCAGCAAGACTAATTTGGTCTTGTTCAGCGCTTAAGTCATCAATCAGTTCAATAAAATGCGTTAGTGATTGTTTGGCTTTGCCTTTGATCAAACCTAATTCCAGCCGTTCAACACAGGCTTGCCAGAGAGAAATGGATTGTTCCCGTGCATGAACACGTAAATCATTGACTGTTTTATTACCGACACCACGTGTTGGCACATTTACTACGCGCTCAAAGGCTGCGTCATCATGACGGTAAAATACCAACCTAAGATAAGCTACGGCATTACGAATCTCCTGACGATCATAAAATCGTAAACCGCCATAGATGCGATAAGGAATTGCCTGGCGAATCAGAAATTCTTCTAATACCCGTGACTGAGCATTAGAGCGATATAAAATAGCACTGTCTGAGCGTTGTCTGCCTTGATCTACCCAAGCACTGATTCGATCGGCGATATAATTCGCTTCATCCTGTTCATTAAAAGCAGCATAAAGGTCGATTAACTCACCTTCATTCCCATCAGTCCACAAGTCTTTACCCAAGCGATTACCATTATTCGCAATGAGTGCATTGGCTGCTTTCAGAATTGTGCTGGTTGAACGATAGTTTTGTTCAAGTTTTACAACAATAGGTGAATCAAAATCGTGCTGGAACTGCTGAATATTTTCAATTTTAGCGCCACGCCAGCCATAAATAGACTGGTCGTCATCACCAACCACCATAATCGGGATGCGACTGCCTGCCAATACTCTTAACCATGCATATTGAATGGTATTGGTATCCTGAAACTCGTCAACCAATAAATAGCGGAAACGGTCTTGATAATGTGCCAACAGTGCCGGGTTGTTTAACCATAACTCATGAGAGCGTAATAACAACTCACCAAAATCCACCATGCCGGATTGTTGGCATTGTGCTTCATAATGCTTATAAATTTCAGCTAGGGTGTGGTCATATTGAGAGTGAGTGGGCGGTAAGTAAGCAGCCCGTATGCCTTCATCTTTTTTGCTGTTAATAAATGACTGTACTTGCTTGGGCGGCCAGCGAGTTTCATCTACATTAAACTCACGCATGATGCGTTTGATGATACGCAACTGGTCATCAGAATCTAATATCTGAAAATTCTCAGGTAACTTGGCATCGCGAGAATGAGCACGTAAAAAACGATGAGCAATGCCGTGAAAGGTTCCGAACCATAAGCTTCTTGCAGGTATATCTAACAGCTGTTCAATTCGTCCGCGCATTTCTTTCGCGGCTTTATTGGTAAAGGTCACAGCCATAATTGATGACGGACTCAGTTTTTCGATTTCCATCAACCAAGCAATGCGGTGCACCAATACTCTAGTCTTACCACTCCCGGCCCCTGCCAGTACTAATAAATTTTGCATGGGAGCCGCAACTGCTTCACGCTGTGCGTCATTTAAACCGTCTAAAATATGTGAAACATCCATGGAATATGCTTATTTGCCATTAAGGTAAGGTTAAAGAAAGCAAGTATATCAGCTCACTAGGTACCCGCTAAAGTCAGAAAATGATTGTGCCCATCTTTTTAGACATTTATACAGATAACCGTATTTTCATACAAAATAAGGTTACAATATGAGCGATATAATTTAAATAAACACTGTATATATACTATAAATAACCAGCATTAAGAATAAATACTATTATCATGCCATTTAATTTAATAACAGAATTTGCCAAGTTAGGCATATCTAACGATGTATCACGGCTTGATCGCCTGATGTTTTATGGTTTGAGTATTGTTGTTGTTTTGGCTTGGTGGTTTGAATTAGGCACTGAGAATACTGGGTTTTGTATATTCTCTTTCATCACTTTGTTATTTGCATGCTGGCAGTATGTTCGCATTTTTTTCCCAGAGCTTACCCTGCTAAATCAACTGATACCTGAAAAGTTCGCACCGATTGTATTAGGTTTTTTGTGGTTGGGTTTGTCACTTTTTACGCCAGACGCAAGCATTTTGGCACAAAACCATTCAGCGAGTATTTTCTTCTTTATTTTATTATCTGTTGTTTATTTATTTTCGACCGTACCTTTGGGTATGTATGTCGTGTTCGCATTTTCAGTTCCCATCGTCTTTGCACTCAATTATTTGGTGATCAAAGCAAACTGGACTGACAGCCTGAACATTGCTTTACTCATGGATTTTAATTTCATGGTGCTTTGGTATGGCGCAGCACGAGCGTCAAAGCTTATGAGCCAACAAAAAGCTAACCTCTCAGTGGATGAAGCCAGCCAGGAACTGAATATTCTCCACGACACTTTTCAAAAAGAAGCGGCAATACGTGCAAAAATTGAAGTCGACTTAATTGAGAAAGAAAACAATCTAGAACGAGTTATTTCTGATCGCACCAAAGAATTACGCGATACCAATGCCAAGCTGGGCCAGCAAATAGCCTTGCGTAAAAGAATTAGTGATGCACTGGTGAAAAGCCAGACACGTTTAACCCAAGCTATTGATGCCTCTCATTTAGGCTTGATTGACTGGGATATTTTGAAAGGCCAGTTTTATCAGTCGGCTTTTCATTCTCTTTTTGGTGAGAAAGAACAAAGTACAAACGAAGTAATACAAACATTAAAAAAAGTCATTCACCCAGCAGATTATATTGAAGTGCGGGATACCTTGAATGCCTGCTTGGAAGGCGGTCGTGCAGAATACCAGATTCAATACCGAGTACAGCACGAAGACAGCTGGATATGGATAGAGGAGTGCGGCAAGGTTGTCGATCACGACGCCAAAGGTCGTGCAGAGCGCATACTAGGAACGCGCCGTAACATTCACTCCGAAGTACTGCGAGATGAACAAGTCCGCTTGGCTAAGTCCGTTTTTGACCAAACCTCTGAGGGTGTTTTCGTGTTAGATCAAAATGCCTGCTTTTTATCGGTAAACCCTGCATATTCAGCGATTAGCGGGCACAATGCTGAATGGTTGGTTGGTCGTTCCATTTTTGATATCAGTGAAACCCCAAACCGCTCAGATGTTTTTAGTCAGTTGCTGGATGAAGTTAAAGAGCAAGGCCAGTGGCAAGGCGAGTTATTAGAAAAACGCCGCCATGGTGACTACTACCCGCAATGGACTCAAATTAACCCTATTTTTGATGAACGTGGCAACACAAAATATTATGCAGGTCTTGTTTCTGACCTTTCAGATCGTAAAGCCGCGGATAAAAAATTAGACTACCTGATTAATTATGATGATCTTACTAAACTAGCCAACAGGGTGCAGTTTAAAGACCAACTTCACCGAGCCCTATTACGTTATAAAGATGAACTAATCCCCTTTGCATTAGTTGTGCTGGATATTGACCGCTTCAAGCAATTTAATGACAGCTTTGGTCATGATGCCTCCGATCAGCTATTGTGTGCGATTGCTGATCGACTCAGTAAAAATGTACAGAAAGTTGATATTTTAGCCCGTGTCGGCGGCAATGAGTTTGCATGTATCGTGGCCAGTAATCCAAAGTTTGATGTGATGAATTTTGCTGAACGCTTATTCAAATGTGTCACGCACAACCATTACGAAATCGATAACCAGGAAGTCGCATTATCGTGCAGTATTGGCGTTTCTCAGGTACCAGAAGACGCGCAAGATATTGAAACCCTTATGCAAAATGCATCTCTTGCGGTGCAAAAAGCCAAGTATCAGGGCGGTGATCAGATCCAGTTATTTGATGCGTCTTTAGAATCCTTTTCACGTCAGCGCCTCGAAATGGAACTAGCCTTGCGCAAGGCCTTCAGTAATGACGAACTTGAGGTTTACTATCAACCCAAGCTGGATGTTAGCCAAAACAAAATCCGCTCAGTGGAAGCTTTGATTCGCTGGAACCACCCGGTCAAAGGGCAAATTTCTCCGCATGAGTTCGTTAATGTTGCCGAAGAGTGCGGTTTGATTTCTGAGTTGGGTGCCTATGTGTTACAAGCTGCTTGTACCCAGACTCAAGCCTGGGAAGCACAAGGCCTAGGACAACTAAGTGTTTCAGTAAATTTATCGCCTCGACAGTTACGTGATGCTGACCTAGAAGCATTAATCATTAAAACGCTTGAAACAACCCGTATTCCTGCCGAAAACCTTGAATTGGAACTTACTGAAAGCACCATAATGGAAGACTCAAAGGGTGCTATTCAATTGCTGAATACTTTACGTTCTCTGGGCATCAAGATTTCAATCGATGATTTTGGCACGGGTTATTCGTCTTTGAGTTATCTAAAAGAGTTGCCGGTCGATATTCTGAAAATAGACCGTTCTTTCGTTGAAGGTGTGGAAAGTTCAAAGGCTCAAAAAGCCATCGTCAAGGCGATTATCGTACTGGGTGATAGTTTGAATCTTCAGATAGTGGCTGAAGGGGTAGAAAATGAAGCTCAGTTATCGCTATTAAGTAGCTATGGCTGTGATTTCATTCAGGGCTATCTGGTGTCTAAACCACTAAGCGCTGAAAAGATGGAGCAAGTACTCGAAAGTCAGATACCTAAAATGCTTTAAGAGCGAAGCTGACACCCATGTAGGTCGGGTTTTAATCCGACCTACATATTATTAAGGTTTAAAATTAATATCCTCTTGCATACTAAATCTGTCTGTTGTCGAATTTAGTTGACTCGGCGTGCTTGCATCTGAACCTAACTTAATAAGTAGTCTTAAGTCGTTCGCTGAGTCAGCATAAGCAAGTGCATCTTCATAAGTAACATCACCCGCCGCATAAAGGTCATACAAGGCCTGATCAAAGGTTTGCATACCGATGTCTCGTGATTTGGTCATGAGCTCTTTCAGTTTGTGCACTTCCTTTTTACGAATCAGGTCGGCGCATAAAGGGGTGTTCAACAAGACTTCGATAGCGGCTTTACGGCCTTTTCCATCCGGTGTCGGAATTAATTGCTGGGCGACTATCGCTTTCAGATTGAGTGATAAGTCCATCCAGATCTGGTTTTGTTGCTCTGCCGGAAAGAAGTTAATAATACGGTCAAGCGCTTGGTTAGCATTGTTGGCGTGTAAGGTAGCTAAACACAAGTGCCCTGTTTCAGCGAAGGTGACTGCGTAGTCCATGGTTTCCTTACTTCGAATTTCACCAATCATAATTACGTCTGGTGCTTGTCTTAAGGTATTCTTAAGCGCTACATCGAAGCTTTCGGTATCAATACCTACCTCTCGTTGAGTGACAATACAATTTTCATGCTGATGAATGTATTCAATTGGGTCTTCAATAGAAATAATATGGCCGCGGCTATTGCGGTTTCGGTGTCCGATCATTGATGCTAAAGAAGTTGATTTACCTGTGCCTGTGGCGCCAACAAAAATAATTAAGCCGCGCTTGGTCATTGCCAGTTGGTTGATTACCTCGGGTAAACCAAGGTCTTCAATGTGCGGAATATTAGTTTCGATACGTCTAAGTACCATACCGCATAGGTTTCGCTGATAAAAAGCACTCACCCGGAAGCGTCCAATACCACGCGAACTAATCGCAAAATTACACTCATTATGCTCGTTAAACTCGGCACGCTGCTTTTCACTCATGATATCAAAAACAATTTCACGACTCTGCTCAGGCGTTAAAGCTTGTTTGGTCACCGGTACAATTTTACCGTGAATTTTTATGCTGGGTGGCACACCAACTGTAATAAATAAGTCGGAGCCACCTTTCTCAACCATAATTTTTAAGAGCTTTTCAAAGTCCACTGTTTTATCCTTTTTCCTGTCCTTTCATTTATCCAGTTAATACCTGATAGGGGGTCAATTTAGAAGTTTTCAGGTATTTTAGCTTTTTCGCGCGCTGTATCGCGCGTAATCATCCCTTTACTAAGCAGATCTTGTAAGCATTGATCCAGAGTTTGCATACCAATGGAAGCCCCTGTCTGAATCGCACTGTACATCTGCGCTACTTTGCCTTCCCGAATCAGGTTTCGAATTGCCGGGGTGCCAATCATAATTTCATGCGCCGCAATCCGACCACCATTGGTTTTCTTCAATAGAGATTGGGAAATAACTGCCTGTAATGACTCTGAAAGCATGGAACGAACCATTGATTTCTCTTCTGCCGGAAATACATCGACCACACGGTCAATGGTTTTAGCCGCAGAGGTGGTGTGCAAGGTGCCAAACACCAAGTGGCCGGTTTCCGCTGCCGTTAAAGCTAAACGAATAGTTTCCAAATCACGCAGCTCACCAACGAGGATGATGTCGGGATCTTCACGTAACGCTGAGCGTAGTGCTTCATTAAAGCCCAAAGTGTCTCGATGTACTTCTCGTTGATTCATTAAGCATTTTTTGCTTTCATGCACAAATTCTATCGGGTCTTCAATGGTGAGGATGTGGTCATAACGATTATCGTTAATGTAATCAATCATCGCGGCTAGAGTGGTTGATTTACCCGAGCCGGTTGGCCCAGTCACTAATACTAAACCTCTAGGCACTTCGGCAATTTCTTTAAATACTTGGCCCATACCTAAGTCTTCCATGGTGAGTACTTTGGAAGGGATGGTTCGAAATACCCCAGCGGCACCACGATTTTGGTTAAATGCGTTTACCCTGAATCGGGCAACCCCGGGCACTTCAAAGGAGAAGTCT
The DNA here is from genome assembly GCA_913020495.1 of uncultured Oleiphilus sp. GTDB lineage: Bacteria > Pseudomonadota > Gammaproteobacteria > Pseudomonadales > Oleiphilaceae > PZPK01. The sequence continues at coordinate 2,626 of CAJWBJ010000029.1, read as the reverse complement.
GTCTCAAGAAACTCTTCATAATCTTTACGCTGTTTGTCATTCATTATGTCATAAATTAATGAATGAACTTCTTTATGCTCCATCGCTGGAAGATTGATGCGACGGACATCGCCATCGACTCGAATCATAGGCGGTAAGCCTGCAGAAAGGTGTAAATCAGAAGCGCCCTGCTTTGCAGAGAAGGCGAGTAACTCAGTAATATCCATTGTCATCCTCTTGAGAGAAGTACCGTCTATATAAAAGCTTGTGAATCTATTCGGTTTTTGCTCAAATGGCCTTCACTTAAAGCTCACTATCTTATTGAATAACATCATGTTCAGCATAGCAGACAAGCTAATAAACGTTAGGCAAAGAATCAAAAAAGCAGAAATAAGGGCTAAACGTACCCCAAATTCGGTAAATTTGTTGGCCGTCACCAAAACCAGAAGCGCAGAAGAACTATATTCAGCCATGCTTTCAGGCTTGACAAGTTTCGGTGAGAACTATGTCAATGAAGCTATTTCCAAGCAAGAAGCTTTACAGAAATTATGCTCGGTTGAAGAGTATGCAAACTTGGCCTGGCACTTTATCGGCCCTGTGCAATCAAATAAAACCAAAGTGATTGCTAAGCATTTTGATTGGGTGCAAAGTGTTGACCGTGAAAAGATCGCGACCCGTTTAAATGCTCAACGCAATCCTGAAATGCCCCCTCTCAAGGTTTGTATTCAAGTAAATATCAACCATGAAGCCAGTAAGTCAGGCATCAATATTCAGGAAGTAAAAGCACTTTGTGAACAAATCGATACATTACCCCTGCTTGAATTAAGAGGTTTAATGACGATCCCCAAAGCCAGTCAGTCAGAGGAAGCCCTGCACGCTTCTTTTTTGGAGATGCAGGCTTTATTTGTAAATTTAAAACGACAGCATCCCACGATAGATACTCTTTCCATGGGAATGTCAGGCGATATTGAAACGGCTATTGAATGCGGTTCAAACATGGTCAGAGTTGGCACGGCTTTATTTGGCCCTCGCCCTGAAAAAAATATTTAAAGAGACAGTAAAAATGAATTTAAATGACAGTAAAATTTGCTTTATTGGCGCTGGAAACATGGCTAGCTGCATTGTTGGTGGCTTAGTAAAAGACGGTTTCCCTCGCGAGCAGATTATCGCCAGTGCTCCGAGTGAAGCAAATCTACAAGCTATAAAAGCAAGTTCACACATTCAAACTACGACGAACAATCAAACTGCCGCCTCAAATGCCGACATTATTGTCTTAAGCGTTAAACCTCAGGTACTGCAGAATGTTTGTGAAGATATTTCAAGCTCACTCGCACACAAACCACTGATTATTTCGATTGCAGCCGGTATCAGTATCGACAGCATTGATGCATGGTTAGGTGGAGAATTACCCATTATTCGTTGCATGCCCAATACACCATCGCAAGTACTTAAAGGTGCGAGTGGTTTAATCGCTAATCAGCAAGTATCTGAAGTGCAAAAAGCAGCCACTAGCGCACTATTTTCAGCTATTGGCGTGGTTGAATGGGTAAAAGATGAATCGCAAATGCATGCTGTGACAGCCTTATCTGGTAGTGGGCCGGCTTATGTATTTTTAGTGATTGAAGCCATGGAGGCGGCAGCTGTAAAACAAGGTTTATCGGCAGAAACAGCCCGAAAACTAGCTGCACAGACCGTCGCGGGTGCTGCTGAAATGGTATTAAATAGTGATGTTGAACCAGCGCAATTAAAACGTAATGTAATGTCTCCAGGTGGCACTACGGAACGAGCTATTCAAACCTTTGAGTCTTTAGGCTTAGTGGATATTTTTGAACAGGCAATTAATGCCGCTACAGAGCGCTCAATAGAGATGTCGGCGCAATTGAAAGGGTAAAACAGTTACCCTTCGAGGCATAAATTAGTTTTTAGACGCTTGTTAAATTGTAATTGGTGGGCAAAATACACGCTACAAACCTACCTACAGCTCCCATTGTCATGCCGTACTCATGTCATACCGGCAGTCTCTTGAGCCGATATCCACGTTTTTTAGGGCGGTGCAAGCCCATGCTACCTTGAAGAGAATAGATTCCCAATTAAGTAACCTCAGGAATAACATGAGGCGTAAGCGTTTGTTTCTGTGTCTATTGATTTAATTATTGGGCAGCATCATTAAATTGTTTAAGGTAATCATCGGCCAGTTTCCACTCTTCATCAGGGTTAATGGAATAACTAAAGGGGCGTGGGTTAGTTTCTGCTTCTATCAAGGCTTTGATATGCTCATCTGCTTCGACTGGATTGTAAACGCGAAATAATAATTCACGAGTTTTACGCCAGGTAATTCTCGCCAGAGGCAGCGCGTTGCCATTTGTTAGCAGATCCTTCTCAAGTTGCTGGCAAAAAGGTTCTATCGCCTTGGCTTCGTGATCTAAAGTTAAGCCTTTATCATCTTCCGTTTCCAGTTCCAATATTAGCGATAGTTGCCAGCTAAACAGTTGGCGCTGTGTATTGTCTAATTTTGCGAGCGAGGTATTAACGGCTGCATAAACCTGTGCGCCTTCATCTTCACGTTGAATGACAGTGTAAGAAGGGGAGGGGGCGATAAATTTGTTATTACTCACGTATAAAGCCTTATGTTCAATCAGTAAATTTT
>CAJWBJ010000028.1 GCA_913020495.1 uncultured Oleiphilus sp. | reverse complement strand
CAACTTCACTCTGGCGCCGTATTAACGGGGAATCAAGCCAATAAAGTCGATGCATCTTCAGATGGGTCGACTGAAATCATGCTATGTAAAACATGGCCTCAGTCAGCGTGTGAAATTGAGGTAAAAAATGTTTATGGACCAAAGGAGTTACCATTGAAGAAAGTTGCCTGTCAGGTTGAAAGTATCGAGCTAAGCAAGGCTCATGTTTATCAAATTCAACTCAGTTTACCCGCAGGGAAATTACCTGAGTTTTTTCCTGGCCAGTACTTATCAATCAATTTACCCGAACGAGATGATCCGGCTTATTTTTCAATTGCCAGTCGGCCTGGACTTCGAACTCTTGAGCTGCATATTCAAGCAGACCCGCATCTTGCCTCAGCATTGGAAATTGTTCAACATTTGCAAAAACAACAACAGCTAAATACATGTGTGTCGATATCCCTACCTTTTGGCGAAGCCTGTTTAGATGACATACCGTCAAAGTCATTAATACTAATGGCTGCTGGAACAGGATTTGCGCAAATGAAAAGCATCATCGAACACCTTCAGTTTATTGAATATAAACACCCTGTTTCATTATATTGGGCTGTACGAAAAGACGATGATATGTATTTAAAGTCATTAGCTCAAATCTGGGAAAAGCAATATGATACTTTTCACTTTAAACCGGTGATTGCCGATATTGATGACAGACAAGGGGTCGGTCATCATGACCAAATGAGTGATGCAGTATTAGCTGACCACCCTGACCTAGCTAATAGCCTAGTTTTTGTAAGTGGATCACCAAAATTGGTTTTTTCAGCACTAGATACTCTGGAAGAAGGGGGTTTACCTGAAACTCAATTCTATTCAGATGTGCTCGCTTATGCCAAGCGAAGTGATTTTCAATAGGGGAACTTGGCAGAATCTCAGAACAATCTGTATCGAGGGTGTTTTTCTCTACATTGCTTAAAAGTAAACAATAGCTATTTTGGCAGGGGTAAGTTAGGAAGCTCTAAACTATCTATCAAACCACTAAATAGAGCCTGATCATTTTTATTCAATCTCATACTCAACCGACATAATTCTGCATAACTTTGCCTACTCGGCTGTAAGTGATTACTCGCTTCAAAATATTCTAATGCTTTTCCCCACAGCTCATTCTTAAGTGATAGCCGTCCTAGCGTTAGTAATAAAGTCGCATTATTAGGTTTTTGCTTTAACCAGTTTTCGGCATTAATTAATTGCTCGGATGCATTCTTTCCACGCACAATTCCATAAAGTGAAACTAGGTTATCATCCCAGTGCTTACTAAGCATTTTTCTTAAAAGGATTTCACACTCATCATCATTTTTCAGGCGCATGAGTTGTTTAGCATATGTTTCAATTAATGATGAATCAAAACGAAGCGCGTCAGGTATTTTTTTCCAAAGTGAGGCTAGCGCCTCAGCGGATGAATCATGTTTGTTTTGATGCTCAAACTCATCCGCTTTTTGAATAAATAATCTATCCCATGCCAGTTTCTCAAGTTCTAACAGACTTACATCATTTTCTTTAGTGTTTTTGTGCAAGGCAGGAATAAGATTAATGAGTTGCTGCCAGTCCTCTAACCGAAGGTAGACACTTTTTAGTAGTTTCAAAACAAACGGATGATTCACTTGCTGCTTTTTGAGACGTAGAAGGGTTGCAAGACATTGCTCAAGCTGATTCTGTTGTAATTGAATTTGTGCTTGAGCAATCCCCACAGCAAACTCAGAGTCACTCGTATTTTCGTAAGCTTTTTTCAGGTGCTGTTCAGCCTCTTTCACATCTCCCAACTCATGCGCTGCATGTGCTGCAGCAAGATAATTAATTAATGGGGTTTCTGATTTAATCGCTGAGCGGCTTAATAGCTTGTTTGCATTATTCCAATTCCCTTCCAGTAACGCGATTAGACCTTTTTCAGTTTTTTGCTGTGCTCGTTTAGAGCCAGACTGGCTAAGCCAACGTACTAGTTTTTTAGGCTGAACAACCCGCCTAAAAATAATAAAAACCATTCCTGCGATAATTAATATTGAAAGGTTAAGCGCTAAGGCAACCCAAAGCTTTATATCAATTAACCAGCTCCCAACATAAATACGCACATGTCCAGGGTAATATGAAACAGCAAAAGAAAATACTAATGCAATTGCAAGACCAATAACAATTAGCGAAAGTGTCCGCTTCATTTTTCATTACCCTCGATTTCCTCACTAGGTCTTGAGAGCTTACCAAGTGAATGGTTTTGATACATTTTTTCGATTTTACCCTTGAGGAGTCGGAGTGAGTTTGAAATGTCAGGAATAACTGGATTAATTTTCATACTTTTCATTTCATTAAGATTAGACATCAAAACCTGCGCCTGAACATCTGTAATATCAAAATATTCACCCATCCACTGAGATGCTTTAGCTAGACTGTCAAAAAAGATAACCTGCTCTTTTTCCAGTAATGCTAAACTTGCCTGCTCAAGCATTAACCTCAAGTTTTGTTTAAGATAATAGCTTTGGTCTGGCGTAAGTAATGGCTTAATTGGTTGATCTAAGGGGGTAATCACAATTACTTTTTGAAGGTCAGCCCACATGCCTTTTAAAATTTCTTTCCATGTATATAGCTGCTCTGGATTTTCTTGTTCTGAAACTAGCTTAGACTCAACTTGCTTTTGTTCAATCTGCTGACTTAAAAATGCTTGGGCATTCAGTCGATCTAAAGATTTGATCATGGCTGATAAACGAACATATAAGCCATCGCTATCGACGGTTTTGGTTTGCTGTAAAGCTAAAATTTCATTGCCTAGCGCTTGTCGAACCATTAATAAACCCGGGTCATTATTTTCTGCAAGCACTTTATCTGCTGAAACCAATATAGCTTCAGCACCTCGAACATCGTGCTCCAAGGTTAATCGCTGGTTCGCCAGATGCATCAGATATTCAGTTTCGGCCATTAGCCAATCCGCTCTACTTCTAGCACCAAGATCATGGAGCTGTTGTGTATTAAACTGGCTTTGCTGCTTAAACTTATTAACAGCAGATGTTTGGGTCTCGAAAGCCCCTTCAATTGAATTAATGCGTCGATTCAAACTTTGCTCTAGCTGCATCGTGCGGCTTTGTACAACTGTTCGGTCTTTTGTCAGCATATCAATGAGCGAATTTTGTTTTTCTAGCTGTTGCCAAAAATAAATGGCAGCCAATGCACTAAGCGTAAATACAAAAATCACTAACAAGGCAAAAGGCCAAACAACAGGTGCTTTACCCTGTTTTGTTTTTCTTGGTTTTGCTGGGCTTGACTTTGGTGGTGGTAGGGTTTGCGCGTCAGTCACGTTTAGTCCTGTCTGAATTCGATGTTTATTTTAATAGCTTTAGTGTATTGCTTTTCTCGCCTTGGCGATACAGCGAATAATATCCATCGGCATTAAATTATTCGCAATATAAATTAAGTTTAGACCATGCTCGCGCGCAATGTTTGCGACTCGTTCACTCGATAGAATAAGTGCCTTGTTATGGAGGTCGATATTAGCACTTTGACTAAGCTTAATAAGGTTCAATAGTGTTTCACCACTTAACGCAACAATGTAGTTTGGATTAAACGTGACCAAGCTTGCTTCTAATTCTGCAGATGAATAAATTGGACAAATACGCTCATATAACTCAATTGTATCAACTGTTGCACCGCGTGCGCTCAGTTCAAGCTCTAGTTTATTTCTGCCTTCTTTTCCCTTTAGAATAAGAATTTTTTTATTTTTGACGTCTTTCAGTTCTGATATTTTCAGAAGGGCTTCACTGCTCAAGTCTTTATTTGGTTCAATTAATTCAAGATTTGCTGGTTTAAGTACATTAGAGGTTTTCCGGCCAATCGCAAACCAGCTCTGATTAATCGGGAATTGTGGCCAATACTCATCAATAACGGATAAACCTAAAGTTGCTGCATGCTGGCTAACCACAATGACATGATCATATTGATCGATATCTATAACTTTTTGCCGCGCTTGTGCATTAAGCTCTAAAGGTTTTATCAAGAGTGTTGGCAGCACTTCACATTCAGCCCCGACCGACTGAAGTACTTTCGCGAGCTCAGAAGCAGAGGGTTCTGGCCGGCAAATGAGCACTCGAGAGTCAGGTAGAAGCGGTTGAATCATCAGTCGTTATTTTCAGATAAGGCGGCGAGTAATGGTCCGGCACCTTGTTGAAGTAGTTCATCAGCCACCGCAACACCTAATGTTTCCGGCTTATCGCTAGGGCCGCTTAAACTAGACTTTAATATAGTTGTTCCATCAACCGATGCCACTAAACCCTGTAAAGTAAGAATGTCACCTTTTAACGTCGCATAACCTGCGATTGGCACCTGACAACCACCATGTAAGCGATGGTTCATTGCTCGTTCAGTCTTAACACATAACTCGCTTTCCAAGTGTTTTAACGGCGATAACAATGCTTTTATCTCAAGATCATCACTTCGACACTCAATTCCTAGAGCACCTTGTCCAACCGCTGGAAGCGATTCAGTTTCATTTAAAACGGATTTTATCCGGTCATGAAACTCCAAACGTTCTAAGCCTGAAGCAGCCAGAATAATTGCATCAAATTCACCGGCATCCAATTTTGCCAAGCGTGTATTCACATTGCCTCGCAGTGGCACAATATTTAAATCGGGTCGTAATGAAGCCAGTTGACTGTGCCGTCTTAAGCTCGATGTTCCTACAACAGCACCTTTAGGTAGCTCGTCTATATTTTGATAGTCATTACTGACAAAAGCATCAAAAGGGTTTTCACGTTTACAAATCACCGCTAATTCTAGATTTTCAGGAAACTCCATCGGTACATCTTTCATAGAGTGCACAGCAATATCTGTCGAACCGGCCAACATTGAAGTTTCTAACTCTTTAACAAAAAGGCCTTTCCCTCCAATTTTTGCTAATGGGACATCTAGAATTTGGTCCCCTTTAGTCGTCATACCTACAACTTCAACGTCAAGTTCCGGGTAGAGTGATTCAAGCTGAGCTTTAATATAATGACTCTGCCAAAGCGCTAATGCACTTTCTCTTGAGGCAATTTTTAATGTTTTAATGGATGTTGAAGCAGGTAAGGTCATAATAAAATCTGGCATCGTCAAATGATTAGTGTGGCTCATTATAGCGGTATGACAGGCAAGTTGTGAATCGACTCTTTCGTCTAAGTTGAATGGAATAGATTTAAGTCAAATAGTGGAGGGTTATTCTGTAACAACAGAATGAAAAATCAGATTAGTTAGCTCTTAAAAATTTAGTGAAAATTTTACTTCGACTTTATCCTTACGCACGCCAAGACGATACTTCGTCCTATCAGCATATTCGCTAAAGTTTCTCACAAAAGCAGTTTTTTTATTTTTACCGCCCGTAAACATCGATTCTACGTTGACATTAAATATTCGCTTTACAACAGCTCTGGCAATACGACTATAGGGAATTTTCTGGGAAACTTCTTTTTCAATCAAAATTGTCTCTTCACCGCCGTAATTAGACAATGAATATGACTGAGCACTAACAAAAGAAGCACAACAAGTCAGTATCAAAGGAAGTATCAATCTCTTGATCACCTTGACAATAAAGCTTTGTTCATTTGATTGAATTGGCACCAAAGACACCTCCAGCAATAAATAAATATATATTTAATACATAAACTATAGGGTATTAAACCCTAATTAAGTGTAACGTTTAGTGAGATTGGTGTAGTTTTTAGAAATGAATGTTCTATTTAAGCAATAATGTGAACTGCCCTACATTTTATTAAATGCACACTTATAAGTGCGTTAACCTCGCTTTAATTTCACTTACATGGCGTCGGCTAATCGAAACCGTATGATCAGTACTTTTAAATCGTAGTTGGTGATGTCCTTCACTGTCTTTACATAAAACGGATACATGAGCAAGATTAACGAGTGTGTTGCGGTGAACGCGTATTAATTCAGTCGCGTATTGTTCTTCAAGCTCTTTAAGTGTTTGATCACTAAGAGTTTCTCCATCTCGATGAACGACAGTTAAATATTTTTGATCTGCTTTAAAATAGTAAATATCATCGAATGAGATTACTTCATGCCCCTGCCAACTATGCGCAACAAACTTAGTAACACTCTCTTTATTTTTCTCGTTCAACTGCTTTATCTGAAGCTGGCTTAATTGCTTAGCTTGCCCCAAAGCTTTAAAAAGGTCTTCTTGTCGAACGGGTTTAAGCAGGTAACCAATTGCGTTATACGTAAATGCCTTGATCGCATACTCATCATAAGCGGTGCAAAAGATAATTGCAGGAGGATGCATCAGCTCTGATATACCCTGTGCGACCTCTAAACCATCAACACCCGGCATACGAATATCGAGTAAAACAATATCTGGCTGACTCTCGGGAATACGCAGCAATGCAAGCTCACCATTTTCAGCTTCACCACAAACCTGATATTGAGTATTTGTTTGAATTAAGCGCTTCAATCGCTCTCTGGCAAGGCTTTCATCATCAACAATAAAAACAGATATTACTTTGTTGGTATTCATTTAATTGGAATCCGTAAAGTGACCGTGTAAATACCATCCAACTGACTGGTTTTCAGCACTGCCGTTGGACCAAATAACGCGCTTAAGCGGCTACGTATATTGTCCAAGGCAATATGATTTCCTTGATGTTTCTGAAGCGATGAATCAAAGGGGTTTGAAATTAAAATATAGATTGTCTCGTGATGACAATGGCTTTTTATTGTGATGGTTCCCCCCTCAGTGCGAGGTTGAATGCCATGATATATTGCATTTTCAACTAAAGGCTGCAATGTCAGTGGGGGAATTTTTAATTGGGTTTCATTTGTATTCAGGCCAAGGTCAAGCTGCCAATCAATGTTTAACCGGTCTCCCAAACGCAATGCTTCAATATTTAAATACCGACGACATAGTGCGAGTTCATCCTCCAACGGAATTAACATCATTTGATTATTTAGCGTTGCTCGAAATAAGGTGGAAAGATCCAGAACTGCATCTTCAGCTCGCTGAGGGTCAATACTGATTAAGCTAGCAATGGTATTCATGCTGTTGAATAAGAAATGAGGCTTAATACGTGCTTGCAATGCTTCAATCCTAGCGCGAAGCTCTGCTTGTTTTTGTTCTCTCCATTGAAACTGAAGGTAAAAATAACGTAGGACTAAGGCACCAATAATCCCACTTATCAAAATATTCTTGAATATAAACAAGCTAATATTCATCCCAATACTTGGGAATAATAACTCACTGGAAAGCCAGCTATATAAACCTGTCACCCCTAAAATCACCCCCATAAAATACATAATGACGACAGAAAGCCGCTGCTTTCGAATTGAATTTCTCGTCCAGCAAATAATGGCGGCACAACTAAGTGCAATGCTTTGGCAGAAAAAGGATAGCAGTCCTAAATACTCCCAATCTATGAGTGTTTGATTCGCTGTCACCAGACTTAATATAAACGCTAAAAGCTGCGTTAGAATTAATACAAAAAGTACAGAATTAACCTGACATAAATCAGGAACAAAGAAGTTATCTTCCTTAAGCTGAACCATATTAGCTTCATGTAAGCGTTGTTGGGGTTTCATGTTATACTGCGCCGCAAATTTTGACTCCGTAAATTGAGTGTAGATGGGTAATCGAACATGAGCAATGACAGCAACCATACTGAAAAGACAAGTACCGAAAAACCTTGGGGCGGCCGATTCACAGAACCGACCGATGCCTTTGTAGAACAATTCACCGCCTCTGTCGATTTTGACCAGCGTTTGTACTATCACGACATTCAAGGTTCAATCGCTCATGCAACGATGCTGGCAAAAGTTGAAGTATTAACCGATGCCGAGAAAAATCAAATCATTGAAGGTTTAACTGAAATACAAGCTGAAATTGAAGCCGGTGAATTTCAATGGTCCGTCACCCTTGAAGATGTACATATGAACATCGAGGCGCGGTTAACAGACAAAATCGGTATTACAGGTAAAAAGTTACACACAGGCCGCTCTCGAAATGATCAGGTTGCTACCGATATTCGCCTTTACCTGCGAGATGAAATTGATGTGATAGCTGCTGAAATAACTCGATTACAGCAAGGCATGGCAACACTGGCCAAGCGTGAAGCCAATACCATCATGCCAGGGTTTACTCATTTACAAACCGCGCAGCCTGTCACTTTTGGACATCACATTCTTGCTTGGAATGAAATGCTTCAGCGTGATTATGAGCGGTTATTAGACTGCCGTAAGCGTGTAAACATCATGCCGCTAGGTGCTGCAGCTTTAGCAGGAACAACCTATCCGATTGATCGAGAGTTAACAGCAAAATTACTTGGTTTTGATCGCCCCAGCACCAATTCATTGGACTCGGTCAGCGACCGTGATTTTGCCATTGAATTTTGCTCTTTCGCCAGCTTGGTCATGATCCATCTTTCTCGTTGTTCTGAAGAATTAATCTTATGGGCCTCTGCTCAATTTAACTTTATCGACCTGCCCGACCGTTTTTGTACCGGCTCTTCAATTATGCCTCAGAAGAAAAACCCTGATGTACCGGAGTTAGTACGCGGTAAATCAGGTCGTGTCACCGGTCACTTATTCTCCTTACTGATGTTAATGAAGTCCCAACCTTTGGCTTACAACAAAGATAATCAGGAGGATAAAGAACCTTTGTTTGATGTTCTTGATACAATAAAAGGCTGTCTCAGGGCTTATGCTGACATGGTTCCTGCCATTCAGGTTAAGGCTGAAAATATGCGTGAAGCAGCTAGACGAGGATTCTCAACAGCAACAGATCTAGCAGACTATTTAGTTGTAAATGGCGTGGCATTTCGTGATGCACACGAAGTGGTTGGTAAAGCCGTCGCTTATGGCATTGAGCAAGAGAAAGATTTATCCGATATGAGCCTTGATGAGCTGCAGCAATTTAGTGATCAAATTCATGCAGACGTTTTTGATGTACTAACACTCGAAGGATCTGTTAATGCTCGAGACCATCTTGGGGGAACAGCACCAAAACAAGTGCTTGCGGCGACCGAAAAAGTACTTACTAATTTAGCTCAGCGCAAACACTAAGCTAACCTCAAGTAGTGTCGTGCGTACCCAAGTTGGTGTGCACGACGCAGTTTAAACAATTGAATATTATCTTACATCGGATAGCTTACATATCCTCACCAAATCCCACCCGTCTTTTTAAATTTATTCGCTATACTAATAAATTGATCATTTCATCTAGCTAAAGTTAAGCACACTAAATAACACTATGGTTGCCCCCAAACTAAAACATAAGCATAAGATAGCACCTGACTTTTCAGATGGTGTTGACCGCAAGCTATTGAAGCAGGTACGCGACCGCTTTTTAGCCGTTAATGCCGATCGTTTGGATAAAACACAACAGGGTCTAACTTTTCGGCAACAAGATATTCTGCAAGTGCTGCCGCTACTATATCAGGTCAATCACCCTTTATTGCCTGGTTATGTTTCACGCGATGCGCCCGTAGGAGTATCCGGTTATGAACCCGACAAGAATACACTTAGCATCGCAAAAACATTCAGCCAAACATTCAAATTCCGTCGAGATAAACGCGCTAAAGCACAGGTATATGCCATTTTCATGATGGGTAGTACTGGGACTTTAGCGCATTCTGAAGCAAGCGATGTTGATTTATGGCTCTGTCATGACCCAGCTTTAAATTCTGAAGAGCTGACGTTACTCAGAGAAAAATCGGAAAAAATAGATGAATGGGCGAATAATACTGGTCTTGAACTGCATACATTTTTAATGAATGCCAATCAGTTCAAATCTGGTGGAACAACACCTGAAATGGACACCGAAAGTAGTGGTTCGGCACAACATTATTTACTTCTGGATGAATTCTACCGAACCGCAATCTTACTGGCGGGTCGCTACCCATTATGGTGGCTCATCCCACCTGAAATGGAAAAAAACTATCAAACCATTTCTGAAGACTTACTTAACAAGCGCTTTGTTAAAGAGACAGAAGTATTAGACTTTGGCAGTGCAGCCGACATACCAAAAAATGAGTTGATGGGGGCCGGTCTCTGGCAACTTTACAAAGGATTGGATTCGCCTTATAAGTCAGTTCTTAAACTATTATTAGCAGAGGTCTACGCACAAGAATTACCTCAATCAAGCAGCCTAAGCCAAACCTTCAAACAAGCCGTCTATGATGATGAATTAAGTGTTGAAGATCTTGACCCTTATATTTTAATCTACCATCGTCTCGAAGACTATTTGTTGGCTCGGAAAGAGCATAAAAGACTCGACTTGGTTCGCAAGAGTTTTTACTTAAAAGTCGCAAAAAAATTATCTAAGGCCCCAACCGGACGAAGCCCTTCATGGCAGCGTAAAACCCTTGAAAAGGTCGTTAAGAGATGGGCCTGGCCTGTCAGTAAATTTAAATACCTTGATGAACGCTCAGGATGGAAGGTCGATCAAGTCTCTCAGGAACGACAAGAGGTCGTGGCAGAACTCACCTATTGCTACCGTTTTCTATCAAACTATGCCCGTATCCATAATATTAAATCGAGCATTACCGCAAAAGATTTAAACCTGCTGGGCCGAAAACTTTACGCTACTTTTCAGCGTAAAGCAGGCAAGGTAGAACAAGTAAACCCAGGTATCGCTTCAAAATTATGGGAAGAGAATCTCGCGATTCATCATGCAAGCGCCCAAACGTTTAATGGCGATAAAAACTGCTGGCTGTTATATCGGGATTTAAGTACTGCAGCAGATGCATCTTTTCAAACCGTTCTAAAAAAGACCTCAAGCTTAGTAGAACTTTTAGCTTGGTTATACTTTAACGGCATCATTACGCATGAAACTCGCCTTAGCTTGCTTGCCGGTGACAGTCAGGTAAATTTGTTCACCATTCAAAATATGATTCGTGCACTTGAAGATCATATTTCAATGCCCTTACCCAAAGTATCTCAAGCCCAATTTCAGAACCCCGCCTATATTAAAACCTTAATATTATTTGTTAATGTTGGCGTTGATCCGATGGCCGCAATGACTGAAAAGGGAATGCATCGCTTAAGTAACCGTACTGACGCTTTAGACTACAGTTCAGAGCGCAGTAATTTAGTCAAAACAATCGATCAAATTGCGCTTAATTCTTGGAATGAAGTAAGTGCTCACCGTTATGAAATGGGCGAAACACTGATGCAAAATTTGCAATCCTATTTGCAGATCTGCCTAGAACAATTATCAGCAGCCAGAGAATCGGAATGCATGTTGAAAGTGCATTGTTTCTGCCCGCAAAGAGCCCAGGCAATCGCTGACCGAGTTCGAAGATTATTCCATGATGCAAAAGCAGCTTTTTTTATCAGAGGAAAAGTGCAATCAGCACGCTATATTATTGATATCGAAGATAAATTATATCTCTTACAACGTACTGATGATCAATTTCGCTACCTTGCTTTTGACTCGGAACAAAGCGCGTTTAATTACCTTTCACAAAACGTGACTCATTATAGCCCGATTATTTTAGATGCCTTTGCACAACAACCTCTTAGCTTGCGTACAGCCTTAGCATTTGCAAAGCCACAATGTATTCAAGCTTTTTATCTTCGTCATAAATCAAGTGTTGAAGGATTCATACTGGATGAGCACGGCAGTTTATTACGCTTTTCCATACCTTGCGACAATGAAGAAGTGTTTCAATCATCGATCTCTCAATTTATTCATTCCGTCATTGAAAAACGCCAACTGAGTGGGTCGGTAGAGGGGGAAGCATTATCGCTATCTTTTTCACTTTACAAAATGACAGACAATAAAAGTGGGGATTATAAAGTTAAAGAAATCACACAAATCCCACAACTCGCATTACATGAAATCCATATCAGTACCGTTTATGACGGTCCTCACCTACATCTTGATGCAAGTATTAACCATACAGAGTTCACTTATTTAGAATACGGAGATCAACAATTAGCGGCACTTTCTCATTACATCAAAAATAATGCTGACTTAGATGATAGGCTCGCAGTAAAAGTCACCGACCTGACTTTGTCTGAAGACCCTTCTCAGGCGCACATGATGCAAAGCCAGATAAATAATACGCTCGAATATTTAAAAATATATATGCAGGTCGAAACCCTTCTATTCACAATAAATGCTTAACAGGCCGTGTTTCAAATCAATCTAAACCAAAGTTATGGTCATCATTATTAATATCATCAAGTCGCTCTGCTTCCTGCAAAGCTTTTATTAAGAGTGAATGCTCTCTGGTACTTAGACCAGAATGCAGGTAAAGCTTGGTTGCGGAAATAACACGCTGCCAAACATCAAATCGATAGTTTAGGTTTAATAATGACTTAGCAATAAAATCCGGGTCAGTACCATGCTCTCGCATTTCAGCCGCTTTATCTAATGCCTGCTTGAATTCACTATCACTTGGTTTACCCATAAAGTTCTCCCAAAAACGCACTGTTAACTAAAAGTTTAGTGCTTACCTGCAGATGTGCAAATATTCGAGTCGTCGGTAATAAGACAAGATTTTCGAGATATTTTTCTCAGTACGTATTTCTTTGAATAGAGTTTGTCTTGCTAACTGGTTATAATTTTATCTTTTAAAGGCTGGCACGTTCTAATTATGCTTCATCACTTAAAAATCATACTTTGTATAACGTGCTTTTCATTGCTTATGCATGGCTGCGGACAAAAAGGCGCACTTTTTCTGCCGAAACAAGCAGCACAAGAGCAGCAAGTCGATAAAAGCCCGACAATGGATGTAAATGAAAAAAAGCCAAGTGAAAGCTCAAAACAGCCTGAATGAACTAACAATATTAATGCTGAGTGAATCTGCATCGGCCAGTATTCACTCACCTCAAAATGTGTCGTATTTAAATGGATTACTTTTCATATCAAGATTGTCAGCTTAGCGCTGAAGACGTACCCTTAGCAAAAATTGCTGAGCAATTTTCTACACCGACGTATGTGTATTCACGCGCAACACTAGAACGGCATTATCATGCTTATAAAAAAGCATTTGGCGATCAGGAAAATTTGATTTGTTATGCTGTTAAAGCGAACTCTAACTTGGCCGTTTTGAATATCTTAGCAAAACTGGGGTCTGGGTTTGACATCGTTTCAGTGGGTGAACTCGAGCGCGTTTTAAAAGCCGGTGGCCAAGCAGAAAAAATTATATTCTCCGGCGTAGGCAAACAGTCACATGAAATGCAGCGCGCTTTAGAAGTAGGCATACATTGCTTTAATATTGAATCTGAAGCTGAACTGTATCGCCTGAATGACGTCGCCACGAGCATGGGGAAAATTGCCAATATTTCTTTGCGGGTTAACCCTGATGTAGACGCCGGTACTCACCCTTATATTTCAACCGGCTTAAAAGATAATAAATTTGGTGTCGCCATTGAACAGGCAGAGCGCATCTATTTAGCTGCGAATGAATTACCAGGCTTAAATATCGTGGGCGTAGACTGCCATATTGGTTCGCAACTTACCGAAACCGCGCCATTTCTTGATGCTTTAGACCGCGTTCTTTTGTTAGTCGACAAATTGAACGAGCAAGGTATTAAGATCAAACATCTTGATCTAGGTGGTGGCTTAGGGGTGACTTACCAAGATGAAACACCACCTGAACCTGATGAATATGTCAGAGCATTAATGACACGCCTTGAAGGCCGGAATCAAATGATCATTCTGGAACCCGGCCGTTCTATTGCTGCCAATGCAGGCGTGTTATTAACACGTGTAGAGTTCTTAAAATGCACAGAAGATAAAAATTTTGCCATTATTGATGCGGCAATGAATGACTTAATTCGCCCATCTTTATATAGTGCCTGGCAAGCTATTTTACCTGTTGAGCAAGGAAAACAAGGCGAAGAACGTTGCTACGACCTAGTTGGCCCTGTTTGTGAAACAGGTGATTTCCTTGGCAAGAACCGAAATATGATACTCTCACCCGGTGATTTACTTGCTGTACGCTCATCAGGTGCCTATGGTTTTGCAATGAGTTCAAACTACAATTCGCGTAACCGTCCCGCTGAGGTTGTCGTTGACGGTGACCGAATTATTCTTGCT
This sequence comes from uncultured Oleiphilus sp., assembly GCA_913020495.1. Classification (GTDB taxonomy): domain Bacteria; phylum Pseudomonadota; class Gammaproteobacteria; order Pseudomonadales; family Oleiphilaceae; genus PZPK01. The sequence goes on along the minus strand of CAJWBJ010000028.1, from coordinate 25,848 downwards.
CGCCGAAGAGAAACCATTGAAGATCAATATGCTTTAGAGCAGCTAATGCCTTAATTAGCCATTAAGTCTGCTAAGCTAAATACTAAAAAGTTTTGGAAGAGAATATAATGAACGCTGTCTTTGAGGTTCACCACTAATGGTTGTGAACTTCACTAAAATGCACGGACTCGGTAATGATTTTATGGTGGTGGATATGATCAGCCATCATGCACACCTGCGTCCAGAGCAAATTCGTCGTTTAGCTGACCGCCACCTAGGTATTGGCTTTGACCAACTTTTATTAGTTGAACCTCCCAGTAAGCCAAGTGTCGATTTTCGTTACCGGATTTTTAATGCAGATGGTTCTGAAGTAGAACAGTGTGGCAATGGTGCACGTTGTTTTGCAGTATTTGTAAAAGAGAAAAAGCTCACTAACAAAAACTGTATTCAAGTCGAAACAATAAAAGGGGATATAGAACTCAATATTAATGAAGACAGTCGTGTCTTAGTTAATATGGGCGAACCAGTATTTGAACCAAAAGAGATTCCATTTCTGGCGGAGACGAGCAGTAGCGTTTATTCTATTAAGGTCGACCAAGAAGAGATTCAACTATCAGCTGTTTCAATGGGTAACCCTCACGCAGTTATCATGGTCGATGATGTAAAGAATGCATTGGTTGATGTACACGGGCCACTTGTTGAAACACACCACCAATTTCCTGAAAAAGTAAATGTTGGTTTTATGGAAGTTGTACATAAGCGATTTATTAAGCTCCGCGTGTTTGAGCGGGGTGTGGGCGAAACAATGGCTTGTGGAACGGGAGCTTGTGCAGCTGTTGCAGCTGGTATAGACCGTGGGCTACTTGAAAGCCCTGTTGAGGTGAAACTTACAGGTGGAAACCTTAAAATTGAATGGCAGGGTTCAGGAACTCCGCTTTTTATGGAAGGCCCGGCTGTCAGTGTCTTTGAAGGTAAAATCCGAATTTGAATTTAATTTTAAATAGTATCAATACGCATACATCATCTAATAACTATTAAGCTAAGCGGCAAAAAAATGACTGAACAAGTAGTATCTTCTGAACAAAACCCAATCAGCGAAGAACAAGTCGTTGCCTATTTAAGTGCCAACCCTGATTTTTTTACCCATCATGAACACTTATTAAATGAGTTAAAAATTCCTCATAAAAGCGGTGCTGCAATTTCCTTGGGCGAACGACAAGTACAAGTTTTTAGAGAACATAGAGACGAGTTAAAGCATAAGCTAAATGAGCTCATTACTGTCGCTCGTGAGAATGATGCTCATTTTGAGAAAAGTAAGCGTTTATTACTCAATTTGCTAGAAATTAAAAGTTTAGATGAGATAGAAATTGTCGTTAATGAAGCCTTCCAAAATGATACAAATATCGACTTTAGTAGCATTTTAGTCTTTGGTGAGCAAACCGATTATCCGGTTTCCGACATAAATGTACTAAACTTAAAAAATGCCAAAGAGCAACTAGGCGATTTGTTAGAAAGCGCACAAGCGATTTGTGGTGCTTTTGAAAAAGAAAAGATGGCTTGTTTATTTCCATCCGTTGACGAAAATGTGGGCTCTGCTGCCGTAATTCCAATTAGAAACGGCGAGCTCTTAGGCATTTTTTGTTTAGGTAGTCGGGATGCTGAACATTTTGACAGCGATATGGGTTCACTATTTTTATCTTATATCAGTGATTTTATGAGTCGTATTTTACCAAACCTACTCGTGAATGCCCGAAGCCAAAAAATAACAGACGAGGTTCCTTCTTTACTAGAATAAAAAAAGTAAGGGGAACCTACCAAAGTATCTATCTTTCAGGTTTGGGGCACTATACTCGAATCAAAGGCAGGAGAGTTTATGAACTCAAGCTCAGAGATAAATAAAGAACTGGAACGCTGGAAAGACAAATATTTTGAACAAGGAGAATCCTTTGACGAACAACGAAAGTTTGCAGAGGATTACGCCGCTTTATTACAACGAATCCTAATTAGAGTCAGTCTTGCAGCAGAGAATGTTAGTTCAGAACTTGACAAAGAACTCGCTAGTTTACGAACAGCAATTCGTACCGCCACCCCTGAAAATAATGATCTAGAAAAACGACTGAAACGCATTGATAAAATGATTCTTCAGTCTGATGAGTCTAAGCAGCAAAATGTAGAAAAAATCGTGGCTGTGATGGGCTTGTTAATCGAACAGCTTCAATCTTTAAAGATCCCTCGAAAACAGAAAAGCGCCTTACGAAAGTTATCAAAATCCATATCAAAGAGCATGAGCGGTTTTCAGGATTATCCGGGAATTTTATCTGAATATGCCACCATCCAGGCAGAAGTATTAAAAGATATTGTTTCACCAGAAAACAAAGACACCAGTTTTCTTAGCCGCCTTATGGGTGGAAGTTCAACTGGAGAGACATCTAAATCCGTTGAGCCCGAGTCACCTGATACGTTAGTAGAACAACAAGACCTAGAACTTGAAACACCTGAAGAAAAAAGTGATTCAACTGAGCTAGCACCAGGCTTTTCATCTATTGCACGACATATTAAAGGCACCTTAAATAACCTTCTCGATCAACTGACATTTCCAGAAAGCGCCAATCGTGACGTCGCCAAGTTACGCGACCAGGTTGAAGGTGAATTAGTTTGGTATGAACTAGGGCCAACCTTAGATGATGTGGCCAGCTTAATTATTTCAGTTATTGGTAAAGGGCAGCGCGAATTTGAATCATTTTTAATGTTGTTGGATGAGCGTCTCATCAAAGTACAAAATTATATCGAGGAAAGTCGAAAGTCAGATCAACAATGGTATGGTCAGAATGTTGAGTTTGACCAAGTGGTACGCAACCATATTAACGATATGTCGTTACAAGTAACAAATACCAATGATATTGAAGATTTGAAAAAATCAATTACCGGCCATTTAGACAACATATCAACGGCTGTTGATCACCATACCAGTGACACAGAGCAACACGAAAATAATAAAGAAGCAGAAGTCATCGCTTTACAAGCACGTATCGAATCCATGGAACAAGAGGCGCTATTCATTCGTCAGCGTCTCAAAGAGGAACGAGGAAAGGCCTTAAGTGACTCACTCACTAAATTACCCAATCGTGAAGCTTATGATGAGCGTTTAGAACTGGAACTTGAGCGCTGGAAACGATACAAGCAACCCGCGACATTAGTTGTTGCAGATATTGATTTTTTTAAAAAAATTAATGACGATTACGGCCACCTTTCGGGTGATAAAGTTCTACAAATCATGGCCAAAGAAGTTCAGAACCGTATACGTAAAACCGATTTTGTTGCTCGTTATGGCGGCGAAGAATTCGTTATAATTTTGCCGGAAACAAACTTAGATATAGCTACGCAGGTCATTGAAAAGACACGTGAAATGATTTGTCGTTTACCGTTTCACTTCAGAGATGAGAATATTCAAATCACCATGTCTTTTGGTATGGCAGCATTTGATGACGATTTAGATAGCGGCAGTTTATTTGAGCGTGCTGACAAGGCGCTTTATGAAGCCAAGAAGAATGGTCGTAATAGAATAGAGCGATGGCAGTAAGGGCTTGGACTGCCATCGCTCTATGATTAATATTTAACTAATTAACTGTCCAGGACTGGTTGCTACCACCATGTACCGACCATAAACCAATATTGTCACCACTACTGGTGCCATAAGCATCAATCGCTAAATTATGGTTAGCGCGTGGACGAATCGTATCGCCCATAACATCCCAAGTCATATTTTGATGCCCTGCAATACAACTCCAGACTTGAACATTACCACCATTTGATAAATCGCCCCCCATCATATCCAGACAGTAAGCAGGGTTTAACTCGCTACGTATTAAACCGGTTGATGCCTCATACCACCAGCGTTCATTGCTGGTACCTGAACAATTATGGAGGCGAACATCTGCACCATTTTGAGCATTGCCACCCCATAGGTTCATGCACAAACCGACTCGTTTATCTTGTAACTCTGAATAAGCATTTAACTGCACTCCTGCCCAATTACCTTCAATACTTATGTCATCATAATTAATCCAGACAGAACTATAACCCGAAGCTTCTTTGGCATCTTTAAGTGCTTGGTTTGCCTGACTGTTAGTTGGCACACTAAAGTTATAACTACCACCTAAATCAGCACATGCATCACTTCCATTTACCCATGAGCCAGTTGTGTTATATGGCACACTCCAATTGCCACTACTGTCTTCACAAGCGTAGGAATAATTATTGTTACAGTTAGTGTCATTCCAACGACCGCTGCTAGTTTGTGTGGCGCAATCTTCATCACTGTTATAGTCATTGGGCTCGTTGGTATTCCAACTCCAAACTGCGGCTTCAATTCGGCCATCATTCATCACCATGTCATCCAAATTGACAATATTGCCTCCTGTTTTAAAAGCATCGGATACTTCACTTGCAGAAATACTATCAATACCGCCAGTAAAGAACTCTGAAATAGTGCCTAGCGTTGTGCCATCTTCCCAGATTCGGCCTACGTTTCCTAAACCTGTAAAAGCGGTTCCCGCCATATTGGCATTGCCAGAACAACCGCCATCTTTCCATAAAATTACTTGCTTCCCTGCAGCTAAGACATCGGCTTTGGTTAATGCATCGGGAATATTGCCGCACCCACCGCTGGCATAAATTTTAGAACCAAATCGGCTATTTAGCTGGTTATACAAATCACTGTGATGGTTTTCGGAATCATCCTCAATGTAGAGAATAATCACTTCATTCGCATTGGCACTATCATTTAGCCAGCTTTTTATTTCATCAAATCCTTCAGTGGCATATTTGTCATTGATACTGCAAACACCATGGCACAACAGCAAACGTTTCGGATACGAAAAGATGCCTTCCATCTTAGTGGTCCAATGTACATCAAGTTCAATAAATCGAGCCCCCATTCGCAATTGGTCTTTAATAGAGTATTTTTGTTGCGGATCCAGATAACGGCAGCCAACAGAAAAATTACACGCAGTGTATACCTCTGAATTATAGGTATTATGTGTGCCTAGTATATTGTTATTTATAATCGGTGAATTATTATCAAGCCCTCGCTGTAAATCTAATGCTTGCCCCACCCAACTATGATTGAACGTATCAATTGAATCAGCCATCAGATTAGCAGAACTTCCAATAACAGCGGCAATCGTTAGTGTACGAAAGTGTTTTAACATGCTATTCATTATTATTCCCCAGTATTTTTTCTTTATTATTGTTACTGCTATAAGCTAGGAAGTATTACAAAAAAACAGTTTTATCGGCATGTTAAATATGGCCACGTTCTGACATTTATATAGCTTAGTGTTAAGTACCAAGATGCTGGTAGAATATATCCGCAATACATTTAACTATTCTTTCATATCAGAGCATTGATAAATGAAGCCCCATTTTTTGTTTTTATATGCACTTCTTCTTTTACCAATTTACACTCCCCATGTACTTGCTGGCGAGCAACTTCACATTGCTGTCGCCTCTAACTTTAAAAAAGCACAGAAGGCATTGACTACACTTTTTGAAACTCAGTATTTATTAAAAAATCCACATTCAAAACTCAAAATTATCAATTCTTCAGGTTCATCGGGCACTTTATTCGCACAGATAAAAAATGGTGCACCTTATGATGTCTTCCTTTCTGCTGATGAGCTGCGTCCAGATACGTTGATTGAGTTAGGCCTTGCGAAAAAATCTAATCGCCTTACTTATGCTCAGGGCCAAATTGTTTTATGGCAGCCAACCGCCAATAAGCCTTTTGATATTACGATACTGAGCACCTACCCAAAGCCTTACGTATTAGCGAACCCAAAACTTGCACCTTACGGTGCTGCAAGTAAGGCGTTAATGGAGCAATCTGGTTTATGGAAGCCAAGAGACAGCTCTCGTATTCTTGCTCACAATATAGCTACTTCTTTCCAATATGCCGCTTCGGGCTCTGTTACGTTGGCCTGGGTGGCCTATTCACAAATAAAAACCTGGGAGCAACATTCAAAAGTGTCAGAAAACAGCTATTGGCTGCCTCCAGTCAACAACTACCCAGAAATAAACCAAGTCGCAGTGCAGCTTAAGCGACAAAAGAACCAGAATTTGGCATCGCAATACATATTATTTTTAGCTGCCCCTAAAGCACAGAGCTTGATAAAATCTTTTGGGTATTTGATTCCGAAGAGCACAACGGAATAACCAAGCGTTGCGATCGTGCATCACGCTCATTGAATTGATACGATTAAACCTAATCTGGTAGACACACATTAAGGCTAACGATTTTGTTTCTCTCCCCTACAGACATTCTGGCGCTTAGCCTAACCTTTAAACTAGCCTTGGTAACTACGGTATTACTACTCTTAATATCAACACCTATAGCCTGGCTGTTATCCCGCTGGGATAGCCCATGGCGGGCCTTACTCGAGTCGGTTGTCGCCTTACCACTTGTCCTGCCCCCCACCGTTTTAGGTTTTTACTTACTTATCATGTTGGCCCCAAATAGCATGCTTGGCCAAACCTGGTACGCTTTAACCGGACATCAGCTAGCCTTTAGTTTTACGGGTTTGGTCATCGCCTCAATGATTTATTCGCTACCCTTTGTGGTTCAACCCTTACAGCTGGCTTTTGAGAAAATTGATAAGGCCTCAATGGAATGTGCCGAGGTTTTAGGCGCTTCTAGCTGGCGCCGATTCACTAGTATTGTCATCCCAAGTACACGTAATAGTTTCTTGTTAGCTTCGGTACTTGGTTTTGCTCATACCGTCGGTGAATTTGGAGTAGTGTTAATGATTGGCGGCAATATTCCAGGAGAAACCCAAGTACTATCTCTCGTTTTATATGATTACGTAGAATCACTCGATTACGATGCCGCTCATCGCTTAGCAGCCACATTAGTATTCTTTTCTATGGCAATGTTAATTATTGTTTACAGCCTTAATCGCGGCACCTTATTGCGGAAAAAAACTCCTAAGCCCTCAATTTCGACAGGAGAGACGTAAATTATGCTTGAACTAGAATTCTCAGGTAGCGTATTACAAGCCCATGCAGGAAAACCATTTAACTACCATTTTAAACTATCGTTATCCCATCTAGGTATTACTGCCATATATGGAAGTTCTGGTGAGGGTAAAACGACCTTGCTACGCTTAATATCAGGTTTAAAGAAATCTCAGCAAGGCACCATTCGTTTTCAAGATACTGTTTGGCAAGATACTGAACATTTCATCTCCGCTGAACATAGACAAATTGGTTATGTATTTCAGGAGAGCCGGCTATTTGATGCTTTAACAGTTGAAGCAAATATTTTATATGGCTTAGGCGGTAAGTGGAAAAAGTTAAGCGCAGATACCAAAGCAATCGTGGAAGAGGTGTGCGAGCAAGTTGGTATTAGCGAATGGTTAAAGCGTTATCCAGAACAACTCTCTGGTGGCCAGCAACAACGCGTCGCACTGGCTCGAACCTTAGTTTGTCGCCCACAATTATTATTACTCGATGAGCCTTTTTCTTCACTCGGCGAACAAGGAAAATTAACTTTATTGCGTTACGTTTCAAGCTTCACACGAAAACACCATATTCCTTGTTTATTTGTCAGCCACTCCCGCTTCGAAATAGAATCTCTGGCATCGCATGCGGTATTAATTGAACAAGGGCGAGTCATTGCACAAGGACATGTCGCAGAGTTGGTAACTCGCCTGGATTTAGGTTTATCGCATGAAGAACAGTCCACCTCCTTACTAAAAGCAAAAGTAATAGCGCATGATCATGAATTTTCCTTAAGTGAATTATCTTTAGGTAAGCAAGTCGTCTGGGTTCGGCAAGTTGATACTTCGATAGGACAAAAAGTATCACTTCGTGTTTTTGCTAAAGATGTGATTGTCAGTATTTTAGAACCGGTCAAAAGTAGTGTATTAAATCATTTAGAAGGACTGGTTTCTGAAGTTGAATTAACAGAAGAAAGCCGAGTATTATTAGTAATAACAATTGATAAACAAAGAGTATTAGCACGCATTACACGCAAATCCCTGATCAATTTGGGTATCAAAACTGGCCAAAAGGTCTATATTCAATTTAAGTCCGTTGGTTTAGGCGCAATCTCTATTAATGATAACCCAAGAATAAACAACGACGAATTGCACTTATCACATTAAAATAAGAAAGCTAATTAATAGGAGAACGGTTATGGTCCAAGGTGAATATGAATTAGCTTTCTATGGAAAGATCGTCGAAGGTATTCCACTCGAAAAAGTTCAGGGAAATGTGGCGCAGCTCTTTAAAGCAAGCAATGAACAAGTAGCTCGTATGTTTACCGGCTCACGCGTGGTAATTCGAAACAAACTCGATGATGAAACCGCTCTGAAATATGTTGTGGCAATGCAAAAACGTGGCGCCCTCTGTCAAATTGAGAAAATGGGCCAACCCGGTGTCGCAGTAAACTTATCTTCAGAAGCTAGTACACCAGCTGCTCCAACACCCAGCACTCCAGCACCAAAACCAGTCGCAGCTACTCCAACTCCGCCACCAGCGCCCGCTCAGGCAGAACCAAAAAAAGTACAAATGGCCAACCCCAATGCACTGCCTGTAGCCGGCGAAAAGGTTGATGAAATTCTGTCTAAAACCCATTTTGAACTAGACCCAACGGGTATTCGCCTAGAAGATGAGCACGAAGAAATTTTTCCAGAACACCATGCTTTAGATGATGTCACGCTTGCGCCAACAGGCAGTGACTTAACTGACCATAAAGAAGAAATTCCTGCTGTTGTGCCCGATATCTCTCACTTAAGCATTAAGCCTGATTAGCTATCACCAGCCTCAAAATAACAACCATTAATAAGAATAAGGATATTCAATGACCGTTTTTTCAATCGATGATCTTAAGCAGGCAGCGCAGATTATTTATCAGCAAATGCTGCCAACCCCTCAATATATCTGGCCTCAGTTATGTGAACACCTTGAAACAACTGTTTGGGTTAAACATGAAAACCATACTGCCACAGGCGCTTTTAAAATACGTGGTGGGATTACCTTTTTAAACTGGCTATCGAAATCACACCCGGATGTTAAAGGTATTATCACCGCAACGCGTGGTAATCATGGCCAAAGTCAAGCAAGAGCCGCAAAGGCAGCAAATTTAACTGCCAAAATTCTTGTTCCTTACGGAAATTCGAATGAAAAAAATATCGCAATGCGGTCTTTTGGTGCCGAACTAATTGAATTTGGGCAAGACTTTGATGAAGCCAAGACGGAAGCAATGCGACTCTCTGAAGCTGAAAACCTGTTCATGGTGCCGCCTTTTCACCCGCAACTGGTTTTAGGCGTTGCATCCTATGCTTTGGAATTATTCACGGCAGCACCCGATTTAGATATTGTCTATGTGCCAATTGGTTGTGGTTCAGGCATTTGTGGCCTAATCAGTGTACGAGATGCCCTTGGCCTGAAAACTGAAATTGTCGGTGTCGTTTCAAATCAGGCTGATGCAGCAAAACAATCCTTTGAAGCAGGACGAATCATTGAAACAAAAACAGCTAATACCTTTGCTGACGGCATGGCTGTTAGAAGCCCTGTTGAAGAAGCATTCCATGTGTATTCACAAGGTGCTAGCCGTATTGTTTCAGTAAGTGACCATGAAATCGCTCATGCAATGCGACTATATTATGCCTGTACTCACAACTTAGCAGAAGGCTCAGGAGCCGCATCTTTAGCTGCAGCTATTCAGGAAAAACAAACCATTAAAGGTAAGAAAGTAGGATTGATTCTAACGGGCGGGAATATTGATACTCAAATGTTTGCATCGATACTTAAGGGCGAAACGCCCTCTTGAGGGTGCTTGGATAATCACTTATTCGCTTAACTCTATTTGTATTGATCAAAGACGTTCTATCCAAACAAGATCAAACTCGCTGAACGCACTATATTAAAATACCAAACCCTAATCTCACTCAAGAAGACCCAGTCAATCATAAAGAGTATTGGTTTAACCCAAAGCATTCCCAGTAATATTCCCCACCTCATACAAGCGATAACTTACTTGACCAGCAATTTTCTCTTTCAGAAGTTTCCAGTTTGAGGGAAGTTGTAAATCATCTCGTTCTTGTTCAAGCTCTAAATATACCAAAGAACCTGTTCTTAAAAAGATGCTGTTGTCCAAAAATTCAAGACAAGTATCCAATAATCCCTGCCGAAAAGGGGGGTCTAGTAAAATTAAATCATACGGAGTGAGGGCCAGATTATTCACATTTAATTTTAACCATTCAATCGCATCAATCTGTACGACTTCAGTATGTAAGTTTCCGCCCTTATCTAATATTATTAAGTTTTCACGTATCGCTTGCACCGCGGAGCGATCTCGTTCTATTGCTGTTAGTGATTCAGCTCCTCGAGACAAAGCCTCAATACCAAGAGAGCCGCTACCAGCGAATAAATCTAATACCTTCGCATCACGAATATCGCTCGCCAACCAGTTAAATACCGTCTCTTTTACCCGATCAGTCGTCGGACGCAAGCCATCAATACTTGGGAAGTTCAAGCGGCGACTTCGCCATTCCCCTCCTATCACCCTAAATGAGCCCATTGCCCCTTTTTTAGATGAATGACTTTTTTTAGTACGTGCTCGCATTTGGATTCCCTATACTGTTCAGCATCGCTACTAACATTCTGGCAATGAATTATGCCGTCATGATAGAAAAATAACGCGTTTCATGATAAAAATGTTCGTCTGAATCGCAGTATTTTAACTTTGCCATAAAAAGTATCAATGTCAGTGTTAAAAACTGTATGAAAAAACTCGCTACTTAAGTTACTCATCCCTATGCAAACAGATATTCTATATTCGCTTATTGCGCTTACCGTGATTGCTCTAGTCATTGCTATTGACCTGATCCGAGCCAAACAAGGTCGGTCTAAACCAAGCAAAGTTGAGCAAAGAACACATATTGAAGCCAGCGCAATTGCTACGCCCAGTCAAATTGTAGACACTAAAACTGAAGTAAAAATAACAGAAACAATAGCAGAACCTGAGCCCAAAAACTTTTTAAGTCGCATAAAATTAGGCCTTGGTCGAACACGTGGACAACTTGCTGATGGTTTAAGCCAACTTTTCTTAGGTAAAAAGCAAATAGATGAAGACTTACTTGAGGATATCGAAACGCTTTTAATCACTGCCGATATAGGTATTGAAGCAACTGCCCAAATTATTCAAAGCATTACCGAAAAATCTGAGCGTAATGAACTAAAAGATGCTGCGAGTGTTCATACTCTCCTGAAACAAGAATTAAGCGATTTACTTAACACCTGTCAAGCACCATTGGTCATTGATACTAAACACAAACCTTATGTTATTTTAGTTGTTGGGGTGAATGGCGTAGGTAAAACAACCACCATAGGCAAAATGGCTAAACGTTTCCAAAGCCTTGGACATTCTGTCATGTTAGCGGCTGGAGATACATTTAGAGCTGCTGCTGTTGAACAACTTCAAGTATGGGGTGATCGCAACCAAGTACCCGTTGTTGCTCAACATACAGGCGCCGATAGTGCATCGGTTATATTTGATGCCGTAGAATCTGCCCAAGCAAAGGGTATTGATATTGTCATCGCTGACACTGCAGGCCGACTTCAGAATAAAGATAATTTAATGACAGAGCTTGAGAAAGTTGTTCGAGTCATGCGTAAGGTAGACCAAAGTGCACCACATGAGGTAATGCTGGTACTTGATGCCTGTACAGGACAGAATGCGCTCACTCAAGCACAAGTATTTCAAGAAGTCGTAGGCGTAACCGGAATTAGTTTAACCAAGCTCGATGGCACCGCAAAAGGCGGCGTTATTTTTGCGATAGCTAAACAATTGAATTTACCGATTCGGTTCATTGGTGTAGGTGAACAGATTGATGACTTACGCCCCTTTGAATCAGACGACTTTGTCAGCGCATTGTTTGACGAATAACACATTTTTCGTGCCCAAGTAACGCTCCTACATAAAATTTAGTATTTTATCTAATCTTGCAGGGGTGGCTCTTCGTCGCATAAATAGCAGATGAAATAACAAAAATATGATCGAATTCCAGAATGTCATGAAACGCTATCAGGATGGCTACGAAGCCCTTCAAGATGTTTCTTTTTCGATGGATCGAAGCGAAATGGCCTTTTTAACAGGTCATTCCGGTGCAGGAAAAAGCACACTATTAAAACTCATTATGTTAATGGAACGTACCACCAAGGGACATGTCACTGTCGGTGGACAAAATTTATCACAAATTCCTCAACGCCAAATCCCGTATTTTCGCCGTCATATAGGCGTTGTTTTTCAGAACCACCGTCTACTCTATGACCGTAGTGTTTTTGATAATGTCGCGCTCCCCTTAGAAATCTCTGGTACAAACCCTCGAGAGGTGGGCCGCCGTGTACGCGCTGCACTCGATAAAGTGGGTTTACTGTCTAAAGAAAAATTAACACCCATTCAGCTTTCAGGCGGAGAACAACAACGTGTAGGCATTGCCCGTGCCGTCGTAAATAAGCCCCCCCTTTTACTTGCTGATGAACCAACAGGTAACTTAGACCCTGAATTATCTGAAGAAATAATGACTTTGTTTTCTGAGTTTAACCAAGTCGGTGTAACCGTACTCATTGCGAGCCACGATTTAGCGCTTATTAGTCATATGAAACACAGAGTAATTGAAATCAACGATGGGCGTATGGTGAGTCATGCGTAAACAATCAAATCAACCTAAAAAAGTAAATCCCACTGGCGCTAATACTGCCCACAAACCCAATGCATTAAATAGCTATTTCAGTCACCACCAAAAAACGTATAAATCGACCTTTAAACAACTGATTGAGCAACCTTTAGCATCTTTTTTTACCTGTGCAGTGATTGGCATTGCATTTGTATTGCCTGCCTTGCTCGCTATTTTATTAAGCAATATACAGTCGGTTCAGCATAACTGGGATGGTTCTGCACAAATTACACTCTTTCTAAAAAAAGGAGTTCCCGCATTAGATGGCGGTATCCTGTCTGAGAAAATAGCTAAAAGACAAAGTATTACTTCCAGCCTTTTTGTTGATAATGATGCCGCTTTAGTTGAATTTAAAGAGCGTTTCGAACTTCAGGATGCCGTGGACTACCTTGATGAAAACCCTTTACCTCATGTTATTCTGGTTCAGCCCGATAAATCGCTAAAAAGCATTCAACACATTGAACAAATTAAAAACAATTTACTTAAGTTCCCGGAAGTAGAGGGCGCCTTACTGGATGTAATGTGGGTTCAACGTTTAAATTCAATTACCCAAGTACTTCAAAGAACCACTTGGGTGATTGCACTCATGCTAGGTTTAGCCATTATTTTGATATTAGGTAACACAATACGTTTAGCTATCGAAAATCGAAAAGAAGAAATCACCGTCGTTAAACTCGTTGGCGGGACAAATGCCTTTGTGCGCCGTCCCTTTTTGTATATGGGGGCCTTTTATGGTTTTGGTGGAAGCTTAATTGCCTGGATATTAATCAACCTAACACTCTTTATGTTAAATGAACCCATTCAAGACTTAGCACATTCATACCAAAGTACTTTTAACTTGTCAGGCTTCAGTTTTGAATCTACACTTTTGTTACTTATTCTTGGCATGAGCCTTGGTTGGTTTGGCTCATGGCTAGCGGTACGTAAACATCTTGATGATATAGAACCTACCTGATACTAATCGATGTGATACTTGGTGTTTAATCAATAACAGTCGCTTTTATCTAAAATATGGGCCGAAATTTATTTCCCTCTCGCTCAAGAATGCATTAATATTGATTAATATATAGTCAGTTTTAGTCGATTGAACTTATTCTGCTCTTGTCGGTCTGAGTTTATGGGTGCTAGAATCTGAAATAATTTTTTATTGGAGAATAATTTATGGGTACAAGCTTACAGCCAATCGATATGTTGGTTCCAGGCGCTAATCTGGAATCGTATATACAGGCAGTGAATGGTATCCCTATTTTAACGGTTGAAGAAGAAAAAGCCTTAGCTGACCGCTTACATGATGAGAATGACCTTGAAGCTGCACGACATATGGTTATGTCTCACCTTCGTTTTGTAATTCACGTGGCCAAAAGTTATTCAGGTTATGGCCTTGCACAGGCTGACCTTATTCAGGAAGGCAATGTCGGTTTAATGAAAGCCGTCAAACGCTTTAATCCAGAATTTGGAGTCCGTTTGGTTTCATTTGCTGTGCATTGGATAAAAGCCGAGATTCATGAATTTATTTTGAAGAACTGGCGTATTGTTAAAATTGCAACAACGAAAGCACAACGCAAAATGTTTTTTAACTTACGTAGCTCTAAGAAACGTTTAGCTTGGTTTACGCATGCTGAAGTGTTATCTGTTGCTGAAAACTTAGGTGTTGAGCCTAAGGTTGTTCGTGAAATGGAAGGTCGACTTAGCGCACATGACACCGCTTTTGATATGGGTGCCGATGATGACGATGATACCGCCTACCAAGCACCAGCAAATTATTTGGAAGATCACAGCCAAAATCCTGCTCAAAATGTAGAGCAGCTTAATTCAACTAAAGATGCTAATTCACGCTTGCATAATGCACTTAAAACACTTGATGAAAGAAGTTTTGATATATTGCTAAAACGTTGGTTATCTGAAAACAAGTCAACTTTACATGACTTAGCAGCTGAATATGGTGTTTCTGCAGAACGTATTCGCCAGCTAGAAAAAAATGCAATGAAAAAAGTAAAAGCACTTATTGAAGCATAATCTTTCAAGCAAAACCAAAAACCGCCTTACTTGGCGGTTTTTTTATATCTACAGTTTAACTTTAATAACACAGCAAGCCGAGTAAGTAATTGAAGAGGGAATCGCATGAAAATAGCATTCATTGGTATCGGCTTAATGGGCCGTCCTATGGTTACTCGCCTACTTGATGCAGGTTTTGAAATGCATTTATGGAACCGTAGCCCCAAAAAGTCTGCTTTTTTTTTAGAGCGAGCGGCAATCGCTAGTCAACCGATAGAAGCAATCCATGAAGCAGATATCGTCATTACAATGCTTGAAAATGGGGATGTAGTAGACGATATAATATTCAAAAACAATGCTTTTCAGTCCATCAAGCCCAACGCTCTTTTTATTGATATGAGTTCAATTCCGCCATCGCTTGCTAGAAAACATGCAACACTAATTGAAAACCAAGGTGCTGCCTACCTTGATGCGCCGGTATCTGGCGGTACTATTGGTGCTGAGCAAGGTGCACTTTCAGTTATGGTCGGTGGTACTCAAAATCACTTTGAAAAAGCGCTCCCTATATTTTCAGTTTTAGGTAAAGCAACCTACATAGGAAAAGTAGGTTGTGGACAGTTATGCAAGCTCGCGAATCAAGCAGTGGTTGGCATCACCATCGGGGCCGTCTCAGAGGCTTTATTATTAGCCTCAGAAGGCGGTGCAGACCCCCAAGCCGTCAGAGCTGCACTTAGCGGTGGTTTTGCAGCCAGCCGTATTCTAGAGCTGCATGGTCAACGTATGATTGACCGAGATTTTAAACCAGGAGCCACATCCCGTGTTCAACTAAAAGATCTTCGTACCATACTCGATGAAGCAAGAGCTGAGAATCTCTGCCTGCCACTCTCACAGCGCTGTTATGAATCATATTTATCTTTAGTTTCAAATGGTCATGAGAATGTCGACCACAGCGGTTTATTACTTGAACTTGAACAACTCAACAACACTCAATTAAAACAAGGTAAGGCAGTGAATGATGCCTAAATTTGCTGCAAATTTAAGTATGTTATTTACTGAAGTGGCTTTTCTAGAACGATTCAAATCAGCATCTGAAAATGGTTTCCAGTTTGTCGAGTACTTATTCCCTTATGAGTGGAGTCCCCAGGTCCTAGCAACACAATTAAAACAACACAAACTACAACAAGTACTATTTAACCTTCCTCCAGGAAATTGGGCAGAAGGTGAACGTGGTATTGCTTGTTTACCTGACAGGGTTCATGAATTCAAACTTGGTATAGATCAGGCAATAGAATACGCTGAAGCATTAAACGTAAAACAAATCAACTGCCTTGCCGGACTAGCGCCCGAGAATCTGGAACACACCCTATTATGGAACACTTTTGTCAATAACATTCGTTACGCAGCAAAGCGCTTAAAACAACATAACATCACCTTATTGATTGAGCCTATAAATAGTAAAGTTGATATGCCAGGTTTTTTTATTGACACCTTGGACAAAGCACTACAAGTAATCAATGATGTTGACCAGACTAATGTTAAAGTACAGTTTGATATTTATCATATGCAAATTATGCAGGGTGATATTCTTCGCACTCTAGAAAGAACCCAACATCACATTGGCCATATACAGTTTGCCGATTGTCCCGGAAGACACGAACCAGGAACAGGTGAATTAAATTTCAAAAATATTTTTAACTGCTTGGATAAAATGAATTATGCTGGTTGGGTTAGCGCTGAATATATTCCCAAATCAGACACGCCCAGCTCACTGCTTTGGCTTCAAAACTAAGCCAAAAACCCTTATCTCTATATAGATTCAACCATCGCTTCCCACGCTTGTTACGAACTTTTAACTGGTTATCTAGCCCCACTATGTTAAAAAATCAGATCTAATATTCATTCAGGTTATTTTTAGCCATTCCAAATAGTACACAGGTAAGTTTTATATATGAGTTGGTGGGGAAAAGTAATTGGCAGCACATTGGGTTTTGTACTCGTAGGCCCCTTAGGTGCATTGTTAGGTGCTGCATTAGGCCATAGCTTCGATAAAGGTCTTAAAGGCTTAGACACGGCTAGTTTTGGTGTTGGCGGTGCTGACCAGGAACGAATTCAAGCAGCTTTCTTTACTGCTACTTTTTCAATTATGGGCAAAGTTGCCAAGGCAGATGGCATTGTTTCTGAGACTGAAATTCAAGTTGCACGCCAAACTATGGAGAAAATGCAGCTTAATGAAGCTCAAAAAAGCGCTGCAATCAATCTATTCAATCAAGGTAAAGAGACTGACTTTGATTACAAGTCAGTCCTTGAACAGTTTCGGCATGAGTGTGGACGCCGCACAGACTTGCTTCGAATATTCATGGAAATTCAGTTAAGCACGGCTTTAGCTGACAATGAATTACACCTCGAAGAACAAAGATTACTACTTAAAGTAGCTGAATTACTAGGCTTTAAACGAAGACATTTTGAAGAACTGCTAGCCATGATGACGGCACAGCAGCGTTACTCACAATTTGGCGGTAACCACCCAAGTAAAGCAACAGAAAAGCAATCCATTGAACAAGCCTATAAAGTTTTAGGAATGACTCCGGAATGTAATGATGCAGAACTTAAAAAAGCATATCGAAGGTTAATCAGCCAGCACCATCCTGATAAGTTGGTCTCTAAAGGTTTACCTGAAGAAATGATGAAAATTGCCACCGAAAAAACACGCGAAATTAAAGATGCTTACGAACAAATTAAACACTACAGATCTAAATAATATAGTTGAATCAAACACAAAAGTTGAGGTTAAGATGCGCATATTAGTAATTGAAGATGATAAAGACGTAGCCGCATACTTAGTAAATGGGCTAAAAGAAAATGATAATGTCGTTGATCATTCTGCTGACGGCAAAGAAGGCTTGTTGCTGGCAGCTAGTGAAACTTATGACGTTATGATTATTGACCGCATGCTACCCAGCATGGACGGTCTATCAATTATTAAGACTATTCGAGCTACCGGTAACCAAACACCCGTACTGATTCTAAGCGCCCTTGGTGATGTAGATGACCGAGTAGAAGGTTTACGGGGTGGCGGTGATGACTACTTAACAAAGCCATTTTCATATACAGAATTATTAGCTCGCCTTGAAGTATTAATGCGTAGAGGCTCAAAATCAGGTTCAGAAAAAATTACTCATTTAAGCGTCGCTGACTTAGAAATGGACCTGCTGGCTCGCACAGTAAAACGCAATTCAGAAAAAATTGACCTTCAACCCAGAGAATTCCGATTACTGGAGTATCTGATGAAGCATGCTGGGCAAGTTGTCACACGCACAATGCTTTTAGAACAGGTTTGGGATTATCATTTTGACCCACAAACAAATGTGATTGATGTTCATATCAGTCGTTTACGCTCTAAGATTGATAAAGATTTTCCCAAGCAATTACTTCAAACTGTTCGTGGAGCAGGGTATATTTTGAGTGAAGATTCTTAACCTACTTAGAACATCTACCTTTCAACTGGCGGTCATGTACATGGTACTGTTCGCCACCTCTGTATTTATCTTAATGGGTTTCATCTATTGGGCAACGGCCGGTTATATGTCGAGCCAAACTGATGAAACCATTGAAGCTGAAATTATCGGCTTGGCTGAACAGTACCAGAGACAAGGCCTTAATGGTTTAATTAGCGTGATTCGTGAACGAGTGGCGAGAGACCCTAATGGTAAAAGTATTTACTTATTTACTGCCCGGGACTTTATCAAACTTGCTGGTAATATTAGTAAATGGCCTGAAGATGGCGAAGTTCAGGATGGCTGGCTTAACTTTACCCTGGATGATGCATTAGGCTGGCCTACAGCGGAGTCCCGACCCGCACGTGCAAGAGTTTTTATTGTTCCGGGCGGCCTGCGTTTGCTTGTCGGCCGTGATGTAAATGAATTTATGGCTGTCAAAAATCTTGTCGAACGTGCAATTAACTTCGGTATGGGAATTACCTTCGCTCTTGCTATGTTTGGTGGCATTATGATGAGTCGTAGCACCTCCAAACGTGTAGAGCTCATTAACCAAACCAGTCAAAAAATTATGCGCGGTAACTTATCACTCCGAATTCCTGACCGTGGTACTAATGATGAGTTC
This sequence comes from uncultured Oleiphilus sp., assembly GCA_913020495.1. Lineage (GTDB taxonomy): Bacteria > Pseudomonadota > Gammaproteobacteria > Pseudomonadales > Oleiphilaceae > PZPK01. The sequence goes on along the minus strand of CAJWBJ010000028.1, from coordinate 7,015 downwards.
GATCAACTCGCCCGTAACTTGAATGAGATGCTTGACCGAATTGTACACCTGATGGAAGGTGTTCGTCATGTCTCTGACAACATAGCCCATGACCTCCGAACGCCACTAACTCGACTGCGTAATCAACTTGAAAATACACTACTCACAGTTGATCGTGACCAAGATAGGGAGCAAGTTGGAAAATCAGTCGCTGAAGCCGATCAACTACTCGCCACATTCAATGCCTTGTTAAGAATTGCGCGCCTTGAAGTGGGTGATAAGGTATCCAATTTTGAAACCTTCGATTTATCCGGTTTAGCTCAAGATGCAGCAGAATTATATGAAGCCTTGGCTGAAGATAAACAACAGAAATTTTCTATTATAATTGAGCCTAATGTGCCAATTATGGGTGACAGGGATTTATTATTTCAAACATTATGCAATTTAATCGACAATGCAATTAAATATACACCAGAAGGTGGAAATATTGATATTTCATTAACTTCAAATCAAAATGAAACATTTCTTTCCGTTGCGGATTCAGGAATTGGTATTCCAGTTGAGGAGCGCGAAAGAGTCTTTCAGCGATTTTATCGGGTAGCTAAAAGCCGTTCTCTGCCAGGTAATGGTTTAGGTTTAAGCTTTGTACTTGCTGTAATGGATTTGCACCAAGGAAAAATAACTCTAAAAGATAACCAGCCGGGTTTACTTATCGAACTACAATTTCCAAAACAGCCGAAAGCTTTAGAGCACAAATAGCTTCCCCTATTTATGCTCCAATTTTGTATGCAATCAAAATATTATTAGGCTAACTGTGCTTTAACTCGGTCAATGGTATATTTAGCTGGAAACAAAGCTAAATCAGTCGCACTAACAACAAGCTTCTCAGCTGAACGAACAATATTATCAATTTTTGACTTACCAGTATCAACCGCAGCACTTATGCTGTCCATCTCGCCTTCTAAACGCTTTTGACCAAACATAACTAAAGCAATTAAATTGTGGCGATTGATTTGGTTTTCAACACCAATGGCATCTAAACGATAGCCAAGAGAATCTAATTGAACTAACGCGCTTTCTGCAATTTCATTTAATTTTTTATCTATTTTCATTTTATTTCTCCAAATAAGATTCTTCTACTGCGCGCAAGATACAAATAAATATTAGGTGTTTCAACCTACATTTAGATTCTTTCATTTATATTTAAAAAGTCATCACTACTTATTCCTACTTTTAGACATCATTATTTTGAATATTTAATGCAGGTTATTGACCAATAAGTTTTCTTTGATGGGGTTTCAACCACGATGTCGTCATCAACTTCTTTCTTCAATAACGCTCTTGCCATCGGAGAATCAACAGAAATGTAATCTTGTCGACCATAAATCTCATCTCCACCTACAATTCTAAAGTACATTGTTTCAGCATCGTCATTTTCAATTCCAACCCATGCACCAAAAAAAACACGGCCTTCTTGTTCTGTTGAATATTCCACAACTTTAAGTGCCTCGATTCGCTTGCGTAAAAACCGAATACGTCGATCTATTTCTCTTAAGCGTTGTTTATTGTATTGATAATCAGCGTTATCACTTCGATCGCCAAGACTAGCCGCCCAAGATACTTTTTTTGTTATTTCCGGGCGTTCTTTTTGCCATAGAAAATCAAGCTCGCTTTGTAAAGCTTCATGGCCTTCTTTCGTAATTAAATTAGTTTTCATTTTATAATCTTCAGATTTCTTTGATATTAGTTTAAAACACTAGCAACATTATTAATATGCTAGAGCTAGACAGGGTTCCTAGTCACTACTTTTTAAATTGATTAGAATACGTGCATGTCTAAAGCTTAAATTATCAAGAGTTTCTATTATGACAACCCTCTTTAAAGTTATAAGTATTATGCTGACGCTATCATCATTTTGCTTTGCAGCAGATGAAGATGATTTTGATGACTTGGATTTTGACTTTTCAATTCGTCAAAAATCAACAATTAGTGATTTTCCGATGCAAGAAATTGGTCAAGAAGAATTATCCAATGCAGCGATAGCTGGCGCATTACAAACATATGATGCAGAAAAATCAGATAAGCCTATTTATGAAGAACAAGATGACAAAAATGAAAAACGCAAAAAAATCGAGTTAACTAAAAATGACGAAAAGCCTGATATAGATGATTATTTAAAATTTAAACATAATCAAACATCCACCCCACAGTTCCAACAGCCCATTTACAACACACCTAATGGTAGAAGTTATAATGGGCATAATACTGCAACTGTAGAAAGATATTAAGTACTCACTTACTCAACAGTTACTGACTTAGCTAAGTTTCTGGGTTGATCAACATCTGTTCCTTTAATCAATGCAACATGATAGCTTAATAGTTGAAGTGGTACGGTATATAGGATCGGAGCTATAATTTTTTCACACTGAGGAACATCTAGTACTTTCATTGTTTCGTCACTTTTAAAGTGTGCACCTCGATCAGCAAACACATACATCAAACCACCTCGTGCACGAACTTCTTCAACATTAGAGTGAAGCTTTTCAAGTAATTCATTGTTAGGCGCTACAACGATGACGGGAATTTCTGCGTCAATTAGTGCTAATGGACCATGTTTAAGTTCACCAGCAGCGTAAGCCTCAGCATGAATATAAGAAATCTCTTTCAATTTGAGCGCACCTTCCATCGCAATTGGATATTGGTCACCACGTCCTAGAAACAAACTATGATTCTTTTCAGAGAAATCTTCAGCCAAACCAGCGATAGCTTTATCCATATCAAGTGCTTGTTCAATTTTTGCAGGTAATGAGAGCAATGCTTTAACAATATTTGATTCAGTCTCTTCATCCATTTCATTATATTTACCAATTGCAGAAACTAACAATAGTAGACCTGCTAACTGCACAGTAAATGCTTTAGTTGAAGCGACTCCAATTTCTGCCCCTGCATTCATCATATAACTAAGGTCAGACTCTCGAACTAATGATGAGCCAGGGACATTACAGATAGTCAGGCTAGACTTGAATCCTAGTTCTTTAGCTAATCTTAATGCGGCTAGGGTGTCTGCTGTTTCACCTGATTGAGAAATTGTAACTAAAAGCGAGTTAGGGTAAACAACCGGTTTGCGGTATCTAAACTCTGATGCGATTTCAACATTACAGGAAACCCCTGCTAATTCTTCAAACCAGTAACGAGCGACCATCCCGGCATTGTAACTCGTTCCGCAGGCTATAATTTGAACATGCTTAATATCTTTCAAGATGCTTTCTGCATTATCACCGAAAGTAGAAGCTTGTACTTTCCCAGCGACGATACGGCCATCTAAAGTATTTTTTATAGCGATTGGTTGTTCATATATTTCTTTAAGCATGTAGTGCTTATATGGACCTTTATCACCAGCATCATGTGTAATATCAGACTCTTTTATTTCTCGCGATACCTTCTTCCCATGTAAGTCGTAGATCTTAACTTGTTCTCGGGTTAGCTCAGCAATATCACCCTCTTCCAAAAACGAAAAGCTACGTGTCACTGGTAATAAAGCCAACTGGTCAGAGGCTAAGAAATTTTCGCCAATTCCATAGCCAATAACTAAAGGGCTACCTGATCGTGCCGCAATCAGTCGATCAGGGTCATTGCTATCCATCACAACCGCGCCATAAGCACCTTCTAATTGTTTAATGGTTTTTTGAAATGCTTCCAATAAAGTGTCATGACGCAGTAGTTCAAAATGTACTAAGTGCGCGATCACTTCAGTATCTGTATCAGACGTAAATACATAACCTTGTTTTTTTAGCATTTCACGGAGTGAATGGTGATTCTCAATGATTCCGTTATGGACCACTGCAATATTTTCACCGGACGTATGTGGATGAGCATTAGCTTCATTAGGCTCTCCATGAGTTGCCCAACGGGTATGTGCGATTCCAGTTCCACCAAGACAGGGTGTTTCAGCTAAAGCTGAAGAAAGTGCTTTTACTTTACCTACACGCCTAACACGACTGAATTCACCTTCTTTTGTCAGTAAAGCAACACCTGCAGAATCATATCCCCTGTACTCAAGTCTCTTCAGACCTTCCACTAAAATTTCTGCTACATCCCTTTGTGCTACTGCACCAACAATTCCACACATTTTAAATTCCTGTTTACTAAAAAAGACCATCTGGTGTGCTTAGTACACCCTAAATAATTTTACTAATTTTTAACTGGTCGCAGCCAGCCATCTATATTCCTTTGCTTTGCTCTTGCAACTGCTAACTGTTCATCTTCTATTTCTTTGGTAACGGTAGAACCAGCACCGATAGTCGCATTACTACCTACTTTGACGGGTGCCACGAGTGATGAATTTGAGCCAACAAACACGCCATCACCTAATTCAGTTTTGAATTTATTAACACCGTCATAGTTACAAGTGATGGTACCCGCACCAACATTTACATTGGTTCCAAGAATTGCGTCACCAACATAACTTAGGTGATTAATTTTACTTCCTTCACCGACGATTGTTTTCTTTGTTTCAACAAAGTTACCCACTTTTGACCCTTTCGATAACTTAGTGCCCGGTCTAAGGCGAGCAAATGGGCCAACATTTACATTTTCAGCAACTTCTGTATCTTCGATAATTGAATTAGCGTGAATGATCGAACCTGAGCCAATCGTTGCATTTTTTATAATACAGTTTGGGCCGATTTGCACACCGTCACCTAGCCTAACATGACCTTCAAAAATACAATTCAGATCAATAACGACATCTCGGCCAAACTCAAGGCTTCCACGAACATCTATACGGTTTGGATCATACAACGTAACCCCAGCGAGCATCAATTGTTCTGAAATACGTGATTGATGCCAACATTCAAGCTCACATAGCTGTAAACGATTATTAACACCTTGAACCTCTTGTTCAAACTGAGGTTGATGACTGACAACACAATCACCATTTTTGACTGCAATTTCTATAATATCAGTTAAGTAATATTCTTCTTGAGCGTTACTATTACTCAGCAAAGGAATATAACGATGAAGTGCATCTGCACTCATTGCCAAAATACCTGTATTCACTTCATTTACTAGTCGCTGTTCATCTGTAGCATCTTTTTCTTCAATAATTGCACCAATGTTATCATCAGCACAGCGAATAATTCGTCCATAACCTATTGGGTTTTCAAGATTTACAGTTAGCAGTGATAATTGCTTGCGCTCAACTGATTGAACTAATTCCTGTAAGGTATCGACCGATGTCAATGGTACATCACCATATAAAATCAAAACGTCCGCATCTTTAGGAATAGCGTTAATTGATTGTGCGACTGCATGTCCAGTCCCTAATTGCTCTGCTTGTAAACACCAGTTGATATGCTTATCTTTTATAGTTTCTTTTACTGTCTCAGCGCCATGTCCCACTACAATATGTATTGTTTCAGCATCCAATTGACTTGCGGTATCAATCACATGTTGTAGCATTGGTTTCCCAGCAAGTTTATGTATAACTTTGGGTTGGTCGGATTTCATTCGAGACCCCTGACCTGCTGCTAAAATAATAACGTGTAAACTCATAAAAGACTTCCCTGGATAAATAGCTAAATATTCACTTTTTATAAAGTAAGCATAGCCTATGGTTTAATAATTTCAGGCTATTCTCAAACGAAAAAAGGCAGCTAAATAGCTGCCTTATCTCTAATACTTGTTTCGCTTTCATACCTACAACAAATGTACGTAATAACTTAGTGTTTTCTACGTAATTGTTGAACTGTACGAAGCCGTGCTGATGCTTCTGCCAGTTGAGAGGCGGCTTTTGAATAATCAAAATCACCACTCTGGTTGGTCAAATGACGCTCAGCTTCTTGCTTAGCTTCCAATGCAGCCGCTTCATCAAGGTCATCCGCACGTTGTGCGCTGTCTGATAAAATCGTCACAATGTTAGGCTGTACTTCTAAATAGCCACCAGTAACAAAGAAAATTTCTTCTTCGCCACCTTGCTTAACAATTCGAACAGGTCCAGGGGCTAAACTGGTCATTAATGGTGCATGGCCAGGCGCAATACCCAGGTCACCTAATGTTCCAGTCGCTACAACCAATTCTACCAAGCCAGAATAAATTGACTCTTCAGCACTTACGATATCGCAATGCACACTGATACCCATAATAAATTTCCTTACTTAATGAGATACTTCCATAATGGAAGTATCTCTATTAAAGCGCAAAATTACATGCTTTTTGCTTTTTCAACTGCTTCGTCAATTGAACCAACCATGTAAAATGCTTGCTCAGGAAGCTCATCATAGTCGCCGGCCAAGATACCGGTGAAACCACGAATGGTATCTTTCAGAGATACATACTTACCAGGAGACCCAGTAAATACTTCAGCAACATGGAAAGGCTGAGACAAATAACGCTCAATCTTACGTGCACGAGATACAGTTTGCTTATCTTCTTCAGATAATTCATCCATACCTAGAATTGCAATGATGTCTTTCAGTTCTGCGTAACGCTGAAGAACTGTTTGAACACCACGTGCTACATCATAATGTTCTTGACCAATAACTAAAGGATCAAGCTGACGTGACGTTGAATCGAGTGGATCGATCGCAGGATAAATACCCTTTGAAGCGATATCACGACTTAATACAACGGTTGCATCTAAGTGTGAGAACGTTGTTGCAGGTGATGGATCGGTCAAATCATCCGCAGGTACGTATACCGCCTGAATAGACGTGATAGAACCATCTTTAGTCGAAGTAATACGCTCCTGAAGTACACCCATTTCTTCCGCTAGCGTTGGCTGATAACCAACCGCAGAAGGCATACGCCCTAGCAGTGCAGATACTTCTGTTCCTGCTAAGGTATAACGATAGATGTTATCAACGAACAATAGTACGTCTTTACCTTCGTCACGGAATTTCTCAGCCATTGTTAAGCCAGAAAGAGCAACACGTAGTCTGTTTCCTGGAGGCTCATTCATTTGGCCGTAAACCATCGCAACTTTTTCAAGTACGTTGGATTCTTTCATTTCGTAGTAGAAATCGTTCCCTTCCCGAGT